>JAEXZL010000032.1 GCA_023451395.1 Bacillota bacterium
ATTATAGGAAGCTCCTTATACCTTTCCCTAAGGTCATTAATAGCAGCACTGGTGGCAGTATTACAGGCAATGACCACAGCCTTAACTCCTTTTTCTAATAAAAATTCAACGGCTTTAAAGGTCAGCCTCTTAACCTCTTCTGTGCTCTTAGCTCCATAAGGTGCATTGAAAGAATCCCCAAAATAAATATAATTTTCTTCAGGCATAAGCTCCAGGGACTTTTTTAATACACTTAAACCTCCAACTCCAGTATCAAAAAAGCCTATAGGCTGTTCTTTAGAATGTAACATAACCATCACTCCAAATAGTTTAAATTGTCTAGACCAAATTATTTCTATAATCATTTTATCTCTTTTCTCAATATAATTCCATAAAATAATTATACAAAATATTTCCATTTAAATTTACCAAAAACTTCGTCCTTGCAATTGTTTTCATTTTTTCTCCAGGGGAATTCTAATGTAAATTTATCAAATTTTCTTTACTTTTATTGACTATGGTAAAGTAGTATAATAAAATTTTTCTATGATTAAACCGCTTTCTATATTAATTAGCTAAATCATTATTTAATAGAGAAAGGATGTGACTAGGTTTTATAGTTTCCCACAAAATTATAAACCTAAAGATTATGTACGAAAATTTAGTTTACACACTGCCTACAGACATGCATAACGAAGCTGCACTTAAAGAACTTCTTACTGCCCATCCAGAGATAAAATTTGTTTCCATAGTGGGAGTTGACCTAGCAGGAAATGATACAGATGAGAAAATTCCTATTAAGCTTTTTTTAGAGGACATAAATGCCTTTTTAAAGGGAACTGCTGTCCAAACTGACGGTTCCTCTGTTTGGCTTCCGGGAATAGCTGATTTAAATAATGCAAAGACAGATATGATAGTTGACTTAAACTGTAACTGGTTTGTGGATTACAATTATGATTTTATAGATTCTGAAACAAATAAGCCCATAGGAACCTTAAGAATCCCCTGCTTTTTAAATCATGAAAGCAAGGCAGTGGATTCAAGAAATATTCTTAAGGCTTCTATTGAAACCTTTAAAAGAACATTATTTGACCTTATACGAGAGAATCCTGAACTTCTCAAGGATTACGAAGTTTCAATAGAGGATATACAGGATATAAAGGCCACAGCTGCAACAGAGCTGGAATTCTGGGTTAAGACACCTAATGATCTATCTGAAACAGAAGAACTTTCCACTTCTCAGGTATTAAAAGAACAGTATTGGGCTCGTACTAAAGGTGCTGTGAGAACCTCTCTTGAGGAATGCATGATTATGTTGGAGAGATATGGTTTTGAGCCTGAAATGGGTCATAAAGAGGTTGGTGGAGTTCAAGGAAAGCTTGATGAAACAGGTAACTTCAATCATATAATGGAACAGCTAGAAATTGACTGGAAATTTGATGAAGCAATGCAGGCTGCTGATAATGAATTATTTATTAGAACCATTGTAAAAGAAACCTTTAGAAGAAACGGTTTAGAGGTAACCTTTATGGCTAAGCCTATTGAAGGAGTAGCTGGTTCTGGCGAGCATACTCATATGGGTATAGCCTTAAAGCTTAAAAATGGTAAGCTTATTAATCTCTTTACTGCCACTAAGGATCATTTCTTAAGCGTAATTGGATATGGTTCAATAATGGGACTACTTAAGAACTACGAGGTTCTTAATCCTTTTGTATCAGCAACTAATGATTCCCTAAGAAGATTAAAGCCAGGCTATGAAGCACCGGTATGTATAGTAACCTCCATAGGCCATAGCACAGCTGTACCTTCAAGAAACAGAACTGTTCTAGTAGGCCTTATAAGAGACGAAAATAATCCCTTAGCTACTCGGTTTGAGCTTAGATCACCTAATCCTCACACAAATACTTACCTTGCTCTTTCTGCAGGATATTTGGCAATGCTAGATGGTGTAATCTATGCTATAAAAAATAAAAAGACTGAGGATGATCTTTTAAAGGAACTCTCCAAAAAGCCTGGTGAAGAGGCAGATTATCTAGAAAAGAGCAGAGCCTACAGATCTGAAGAGGATGTATTTGAAGACTTCACGGAAGAGGAAAGAAATGAATACTTCGGAAAGGCACCAGCTACTGTCTATGAAAATCTATCCGCCTTTACTAAGTATCCTGAAAAGCTTCAGGTTTTAAAAAGAAGCGATGCCTTTAGTGACAAGGCTATAGAATCCTTTGCAATTACTGTGCTTGCTCGTTGGGTAACTGAAATAGAGCATAAAATAATGAATAGCTATATGGGAGAAATCAGAGCATCTAGAGCTGTTCACTCCTTGGAGAAGGCACTGGATTTGGATATCTCTAACTGGATGGCTATCAATGAGCTTAGGCATTATCTAATGAAGGATAGCTACACTACAAAAAGCCTCTTTACTAAAATTAGAGAGGCTACTAACGAAGAAGACTATGGCAAGGTATCCGAGCTTCAGATTGAACTAGATAACAAGATGGAGATTTTAAGAAAATTATATGCTTCTTATAAGAAAAATCTTTTAGATATATAGTATAGAGTTTGTAACTCCCGGCAGGAATTCAATTCCTCCGGGGTTATTTTTTTATTAAGTGCTCTTAAGTCCCTAGGATTTTATTTATTACCCTATTCTTATAGGAGTTCATATAATATATAAACAGAATTATTTAATGGAGAAATTATGGATATAAAAGATACTATAAGCTCTTTAGGCAGAGCCTTGGTGGACTCTGGGGAGAAAACCATAAAAAAATCCTCGGAGTTAATTGATTCATCAAGAATTAATATAATCATTGCCTCTAAGAAGAACTCTATGGATGATATTTTTCAAGAGATAGGAAAAGATGTCTATAAGAATCATCAAAAGGAAGTATCAAAGGATAAGGATATAAATAAACTCTTTCATAAGGTAGAGACTTTAGAAAAGGAAATAAAAGAACTTAAAAAGAAGCTTCTTATCTTGAAAAAAGAGGTATTTTGTCCTCACTGTGGTGAAGCTATAAATAAAAAATCAAAATTTTGTTTTAAATGCGGGAAAATACTATAAATTTCAAATTTTTTAATAAAATATAGGGACTAAAGTCAAAATAAATAGTATAATTTTTATGAGGTGTTTATATGAGACTAGTTCCCGTAGAGAGCATAAGAGAAGGAAGCTGCCTTGCAAAAACTGTTTATGACGGCAATAACAGAGTTCTTATTAAAAAAGGTCAAAAGCTTACCTCCTCAATTCTAGTAAAAATAAAAGAATATAATATTTTTTCTCTTTTTATCACTGATGAATACAGCGAAAGAGAGATTGAGGCAATAATAAAGCCACAGCTTAGAGAAAAATCCGTAAAGGTTTTAAAAGATACCTTTACAAATATAGATAAGCTTCATTGTCTTTTCCAGAGTGAGAGCTGCTTTTCCTCTATTGGTTCTGCTGCAGAAAAGGACGAATGTTTAAGCTCTGTATATGCTCTTGCTGAAGAGTTAATTGATAATATTTTATCAAATAATAATATATTAGTTAGCCTTGTAGATATAAAAACCATGGACAACTGCACCTATGACCATAGTGTAAACGTTGCAGTATTATCTCTGGTTATTGGCCTTGGAATAAGATTAAATAGACTACATCTAAGAGATTTGTGTATTGGTGCCTTAATTCATGATATTGGTAAGGTTTTAGTCCCAAAGAATATTATTCTTAAGGAGGGTCCTTTAAACTCTGAAGAATATGAAGTTATAAAGGGACACACGGAGAAGGGTTATGATTATTTAAGAAACATTTCAGGACTCACTACTGGTATAAGGCTTATAGCTCAACAGCATCATGAAAGGGTTGATGGACTAGGTTATCCAAAGGGTTTGAAGGGTGATGAAATAAGTCTATTATCAAAAATTGTTGCAGTTGCAGATGTTTATGACGCTCTAACCTCTAATAGGCCCTATCGAAAAGCCATGCTTCCCAATGAAGCTCTTGAATATATAATGGCCTATTCTGGCAGGATGTTTGATCACTCTGTAGTTACGGCTTTTTCCAAAATTGTAGTGCCCTACCCTAATGGTACTGTAGTAAAGCTAAGTAACGGTGATATTGGAATTGTATTAGAAACTCCTTTTAATTATCCTCTAAGACCGGATGTAAGAATTATTAAAAGCTCTCAAAAGAGCAAAATTGGAAGGTTAATAAGACTAATAAAGGAACTATCAATAGTTATTTTAGAAATTGAATACGAAATATAAGGAGTGATATAACGCTTTTTAGTACTATTGTTATATCACTCCTTGTTATATTATGAATTTATATAGAGCCTAAGGCTATAGAATTCTTACTTAATATTTCATAAGAATAGAAGCTGTTATTAATAAAAGGATTTGTCTTTATTATCTCCTCTGCTTCCATGAGATCCCTTGCTTGAAATATCATTGTGCTACCATTTTTATTTAGCCTGCCAGCACAGGCAAGGTATTTATTATACATGGAGTTTTTAATGTCATTAACCCTAGTGTCTTTAGCCTTTTCAGAGTAGCTACCCTCTATTTTATAATTAATTTTCACAAAAATACCACCGGACTTTTTCATCTACGGTATCCTCCTCTTTTTTAGAAGCTTTGATATAAATATATTTCATAACAGGGTCAATTATTCCAAGTAGTTATTATACCGAACATCTGTTTGTTATATTATTATAATATCGAACATATGTTTCTTTGTCAACGAAATATTTTAAAAAAATCATTTTTTTTTATCTATATACTGTACATAGTTAACAAAAAATTATTATAATATAATATATTACAAAAAAGGTGGTGAGGTCATAAACAGGAATTTATTACCAGTGATCTTATTAGTTCTTATATTATTTTCTGGTTGTTCCTATAAAGAATCCTATAAAGAAATAAATATTCTTGAAGATAGCTCCATAAAAACTAAAGAAAAGGCTAAGGAGTCTCTAGAGGTAGGAACTATTTTGAGAGATGTTATGTATAAAGAAACTTCCAGTGGTCCCTTAACTCTTGACCTTTACACTCCCCTGAAAGCAGTACATAAACTCTCTCCAGTTTTGGTATATGTTCATGGTGGAAGCTGGTGCACTGGCGATAACAGCATTCCTCCAAATCTTGAGCCTGTGATAAATCAGCTAAGAGAGAATGGCTATACCATTGTAAGTATAAATTACAGACTGGTTTCAGATGAGATTAAATTTCCAATACCTATAACCGATGTAAAGGATTCCTTAAGGTGGCTTCATAAAAATTCTGCAGACTACAAAATAGATTCAACTAACATAGGAATACTAGGAATATCTGCTGGGGCTCACCTTGCCATGATGGCAGCTTATAGTAATAATTCCCTCTTTGTAGATGATTCTATACTAGCCTCATACTCCTCTAAAGTCAGGTATGTTGTGGATTTCTTTGGGCCTACGGATCTTTCTAACCAAAAAAACTATGATGAATTTGAAACTGTGGAATTCTTTTTAGGTAGCTTAAATGAATCATCAGAGTTATTGAAAGAAGCAAGTCCTATAAACTATTTAACCTCTGATTCACCTGAAACCATGATAGTCCATGGCAAGGAGGATACTATAGTTCCTCCCCAACAATCAAAACTGCTTATGGAAAAAGGTAAGGAGCTTGGACTCACAATGAAGCTTTTCACTATTAAAAATGCCAAACACGATCTTTCCGGAGCAAGTGCTATGGACCTTTTAAAAATGCTTAAGGAAGTCTTTGATTTTATAGAAAACAATTCAGTAACAGAAATAAAGTAAAATATTTAGGCTGCTCTAGCAAAATTTGCTTAAGCAGCCATTTTATTTTCTCATCCTTATAGTTTAGTACCCCAGAATTTCCTTGATTAATTCAACCTTTCCTGAGATTTATTTATTATCTCTTCAGGATATCCTAGGAATTTTAACAGCTTAATGGCATTTCTTGTGGGAGAAACACCTCTTTTAAGCTTGAAGTCAAAGCTAATACCCTCATTATCATCTACATCCTCACTAAAATAATAAGGGTCATAAACACCCTTAGTAAGCTCAGTTAGCTCTAAATCATGGGTAGCTACCACTGCTAGGGCATTTTTTCTCATAAGATAAAGAAGTATTTCCGCTGAGGAGGCTATTCTCTCTATGGGGTTTGTCCCTCTAAAAATCTCATCTATTATGCAGAGAGTTGTAACCTTTCCATCAGCTGCCTTAATTATTCTCAGCACCGCTTCTGCCTCTCCTAAATAATAGCTCTTGCCCTGTGCTATATCATCACTGGGACTTATTGAAGACATAATATTAAAAAGAGAAGCCCTATAGCTTTTAGCCGTAGCAAAGGAAAAGGTCTGAGCAAGAACAGCATTTATTCCTATAGTTCTTAAAAAGGTGGATTTACCAGACATATTGGATCCTGTAAGTATTGTTCCCTTTTTTGATATTTCTATAGAATTTGGAACCCCTGAAATAATGAATGGGTTTACTGCTTCTTGTATATTCAAATATCCACTTTCTTCTATAAGCTCTGCCTCGCATATGTTTTCTTTTATGCTGCTCTTATAAGCAGCAATAGCAATAAAGGCATCCATTTCTCCTAAGATATTATATATAAACTTCAGCTCTTCCTTTGAGCCTTCAATTTTATTCATTATTTTATAATAGGCTCTAACCTGAACTAAGAACAGAGAGTTGACATAATCTCCAAGAACATCTAACCCCTCTACCCTACTAACAGTTTTAGAATTCTTTAAAATAATATCACAAACAGCCTTGCTTCTAAGAAGCTCTTCCCTATATTCTCTAATCTCTTCATTATTCAGCTTTATAAGGTTTTCCACCGCCTCGGCAATAGAGGCTAAATAATTTATAGAAAGAACTCTTTCATTTATTTTTTTGTTTATTTTGTAATGAATATACATATTACTAGATAGGAATAAAAAAATTAATAAAAGTGCATTAGATCCTATGAAATAAATTAAAGCTACTGACACTATAGGCATCAGGGCCATAATATCAAAGAGCAGCTTATTAACATATTTATGCTTTCCTTCATAAATAAAATCTACTATATCCCCTCTTCCTTGCCTTCCTAAAAGAGCCAATATCCTTCTTACCCTTTTCCTTCCCTCTTCATTCTTCTGAAAGAAGTCAATGACAGCAGATCTATCCTTTATTGCTTCTTTATTTGTTAAAGGCTTTCTTAAAAGCTCATAAAGCTTCTGCTCTCCAGGAGTTGTTAGAGTAAAATCAAGCTCTCTATAAACCTTATCCATCTCAAGGTCTCCCCAGGTCTGATTATCTAAGATTATATCCTTTCCTTCCACAGCTTGAGGTGTATATTTAAAGAGCCTTGTTATCACATCAAAGTCCCTCTTTCTTTCTCTAACCTCCTCTATTGTTTCTTGTAGCTTACTAAGATTATTCTTTCTTTCACTATATCTCATATAAAATATTATTGAGATAGCACCCCCAATAAAAACTATAAGAAATATTATATCCCCATTTATAGCTATATCTCCCAAGGCTATTGCCCTCCCTTAAAATACTTGATTATTCCATTATACCCCTATATTAGCGGCACTTCTATATTATTATCCCCTGACAGGGCAAATAAGACATATTCTACAAATCTTATTCCTAAAGAATAAATGATTTTAGAATATGCCTTATAAAAATTTAAGCAATAGCTTTAATACTTTTTTATCCGTTTACTATGGTACCACCATTAACATGTATTACCTGGCCGGTGATATAAGAGGCAGCATCAGAGGCTAAAAATACATAAGCCTGAGCAAGCTCCACTGGCTGTCCAGCCCTCTTCATAGGGACATCCTGTCCGAAGGTTTTCACCTTATCTGCATCAAAGGATGCAGGAATTAGGGGAGTCCATATTGGTCCTGGGGCCACTCCATTAACTCTGATTTTTTTATCCACTAGCTGTCCTGATAGTGAGCGGATGAAGGTTACCTGTGCTCCCTTTGTACAGGAGTAATCAAGAAGGGTAGGACTACCCTTATAGGCTGTTATTGAGGTGGTAGTTATTATACTGCTACCCTCTTTAAGATGAGGAACTGCTGCCTTTGTCATATAAAAGGTTCCAAAGAAGTTTGTCTTAAAGGTTCTTATAAGCTGCTCCTTTGAAATATCTACAATACTAGTCTGCTCATGCTGTTCACCAGCATTATTTACTAATATATCAAGCTTACCAAATTCATCTATTACCTTATTCACTGCCTCTATGCAGAATTCTTCCTCACCAATATCTCCGGAAATCAATAAGCATTTTCTCCCTAATTCTTCAACATACTTTTTAGTTTCCTTTGCATCACTATCTTCATCGTAATATGCAATGGCCACAGCTGCTCCCTCATATGCATAGGCAATAGCTACAGCTCTTCCTATTCCACTATCCGCTCCAGTTATGAGGGCTACCTTTCCTTCAAGCCTTCCAGAAGGCTTATTATATATTTCATCCTGGAATATTGGCACCGGTGTCATCTTATTTTCCATACCAGGCTGCTTCGCCTGAGTTTGTCCTGGCTGCTCCTTAGGAAAATCCTTAATATTGTTATTCATATACAAATCCTCCTATCTATTTTTAGTTTTTGTTCTTAAACTTAGAGCTGTTATATGAGACTATAGGATATATTCTAACCTAAGGTAATTAATTTTATATTTAGTTATTGTATCTTTTTTATGTCCTTTCATTATCCTTTTTATAAAGTCTTAATTAAAAATTAATAAAGAAATTACCTATGGACTTCTTACTTACCCTTATGGAAATCTGTACTTTATTCCACTGCTGGTGTACTATCATATTAGAGGGATATTATAAAAACAGTACATAGCTATAGACAAACTTAAATATAAAGGGGATGAAGATTAATGAAAAAAACTACTTCTGCTAAAAGGATTTTCAAAATCCTCCTTACATTACTTTTGGCTGTTGTTCTTTTTGCCGGAACCTTTGTAGGATATTTAACCTTAAAAGAATATTCTCCTGAAGCTTATGAAGAATTGGAGATTCAGGGTAGCGGAGAAAATATAATTAATATAGGCGATTCCTTAACACTTCTTACCTTTAACATAGGCTACGGAGCCCTGGATAAGGACCATGACTTCTTCATGGATGGGGGATCAGATGTTAATGTAGAATCTGAGGAAATAATTACAAATAACCTTGAAGGTATTAAAAAGATCTTAATTAGAGAAAATGCAGATGTGACTTTCCTTCAAGAGGTAGATGTGGATTCTAAACGTTCTTATAGCATTAATCAAAAGGAAGAATTTTTTCAGTTATTTAAAGATGATTCTCAAGTCTTTGCCACAAACTTTTACAGCAAATATATTCCCTATCCCTTTCCAGAAACAATTGGTAAGGTTAATGGTGGAATACTAACCCTAAATAAGTATCAGCCATCTTCTGGAACCCGTATAGCTCTGCCTACCTCCTTTACTTGGCCTACTAGAATAGCTCAGCTAAAACGCTGCCTATTAGTGGAAAGGCTTCCTATTGCGGAAAGTGATAAGGAGCTTGTACTAGTTAACCTTCATCTAGAAGCTTATGATGATGGAAGTGGAAAGGCAGCTCAGACAAAGATTCTAACAGACTTTCTTAAGGCTGAATATGAGAAAGGAAATTACTGCATAGCTGGTGGTGACTTTAATCAAAGCTTCTCAAATGTTGATCTAAGCCGATATCCTCTTATTAATAAGGATTACTTTCAGGCAGGTATCATAAATACGGATGAGCTACCAGAGGGTTGGACCTTTGCTATGGATTCAAGTGCTCCCACAGCAAGACTTTTAAATAAGCCTTATGATGAGAGCAGTAATGATACACAATTTTATGTTATAGATGGATTTATACTATCTCCAAACATTAAGCTTCAGGAGATAACAACCATTGATGAAGGCTTTATCTATAGCGATCATAATCCAGTGAAGCTAAAGGCTACTCTTTTAGAATAACCCCAAAAAAGTGGCAGCGAATATAATATCCGCTGCCACTTTTTTTTACTGATATAAAATTTTCTATAATTAAATTATTAATCTACTCTTGTGAGAATTATAGGCTCATTATTATTAACCACAACAGTATGCTCAAATTGAGAAACAATGCTTCCATCTGGTGTAACCAGCGTCCATCCATCCTCAAGCTCCTCTATATGCTCAGCCTTCTGAGAAATAAAGGTCTCGATGGCTAATACCATGCCATTAACCATCAATTCATCATTTTCTTTATTATAATAATTAAAAATATAATGGGGTTCATCATGGAGCTTTCTACCTATTCCATGCCCGGTTAAGTCTCTTATAACATTGAAGCCACAACCTCTTGCTTCATTAAATATAGCTCTTCCAATCTGATTTACCTTGCTTCCAGCCTTTGCCTTCGCAATTCCCTTATAGAGTGCATCCTCAGAGCATTTTAAAAGCTTATTTAAAGCATCACTTCCTCCGCCGCCAGCAATAACTGTAGCTCCTGTATCAGAATAATATCCATCAAGGACAGCAGACACATCTATGTTTACTAAATCGCCTTCTACAATAACCCTTCCACTAGGAATTCCATGGGCAACCTCTTCGTTTATGCTTATGCAGCTATAGCCCGGAAAATCATATTCTGTTATAGGTGCAGATTTAGCACCATAGGACTCCAATATTTCCTTGCAGATTAAATCCAGCTCTCTTGTTGTTATTCCAGGCTTTACAGCCTTTATCATCTCTTCTCTAGCAATAGCAACAACCCTGCCTATCCTTTTTAAGCCTTCAAGCTCTTTATCATTTTGAATAATCATTTATAACCCTTCTTTACAATTAATATTAAAATTTAAGCTATCTTTAAAATACAGTATAATCTTATCACTTTATATTATTTCACTCAAGGCTAATTGATAGTCTATATCATTAAATATATTGTTAATAATTATATTTTCATCTCTCCAAAGTCACTTTTTTTATGGAAAAAAGGAATAAAATTTCCGTAAATAAACATTCTATATATGTACGAATTTTATTAATACTCACAAGGAGGGTTATCATGAAAAAATTAGCTGCTTTATTAATGGCTGTAATCATGGCTTTAGGTATTAGTGCCTGCAGCAGAAACAAGGGAACCACAAACCAAGGCAATACTAACGGTACTGGAACTACAGGAAATGGTACTACTAATGGAACTACGGGAAACGGTACTAGCAACGGAAATAATACTACAGGTAAATATAAGGATGGTACCTATACAGGAAAGGGAGATACCTGGGAGCATGGTTCAGAAGAAGCCATTGTTGAAATAAAAGGTGGTAAAATAAGCTCAATCAACTTAAGAAGATTAGATAAGGAAGGCAAGGAAGTAGATTATGAAGCTTGGCAGGGTCAGGAAGTTAACGGCAAAACCTATCCTAACCTAAAGAAGTATAGAATGGATATGGCAAATATGATGATAGAGAAACAAAGTGCTAATGTAGATACCATAAGTGGAGCTACAGTTTCGACGCTAAATTGGAAGATTGCTACAGAAAGAGCTTTAGAGCAGGCTATGAAATAATAATCAGAGCATAAAGGAAATCCTTTATGCTCTGATTATTTGTTTTTCTTTAATTTTTCTCCGCATAATCTATCTAGTTTTAACAATATGCTCCTATACTTTTCATCTATTTCTTTTAAATTATATAGCTCGTAATAGCTAATGCTTTCTAGGTTAAGTGCTGCTACCTTTTCAACTTCATCTCCATAAAGTCTTTCTAAAAAAAGAAGATAGCTTTTTATAAGTCTATGCTTTATATCACCATCGTTACCTAGGCCATATAGGATAACCTTATTTATACTCTCTATTGCCGCATATAGTTGATATATATAGCTAAGCTCTTCAAGTTTGTATCTGCTGCTTAAAGGGGCAATGACTGTGGAATATCTTTCATTTATAGGTATAATGATAAGATGGGCCTCCACCCCTTCATCATGCCTCTTTACTGCCCTAAGGCTTTGATAGATAGCAGTACATATATCAAGTCTGATTATATTAGCATATTCGCAAAGCTTCTTTCTTTGATACTCCTTATCATAACTAATATTTTCATAGAGTATTTTTTTCTGCTCCGATAAATGAATTCTAGTATTTTTAAGAGTAATAATCCAGGTACAGTATGCCCCTAATAATGTTCCTATTATTATAGCACCTGCAGAAATAAAGGTATTGATCAAAGGGATGGGTATATTGTCCATAGAATTTTAGTTTTCCCTCCTTACTTAGTCTTATTCCCCACTAGAATTATTTTATCAATAATAGCTATTTTTATTCCTTAGGTCTTAAAAGAAGTCTCCCAAAGCGAAGCTTTCCTACCTGAAGAATATCTCCATGATTTATGGTAACTAAATCCTGAAGCTTCTCCCCATTAATTCTTACTGCCCCCTGCTTCATAAGCCTTTTAGCCTCACTTTTACTGGAGGCAAAGCCAATTTCACAAATACACTCAATTAAGTTCCAATCCCTATCTACGATAAATTCCTCCATATCCCTAGGAAGAGCTCCTTTTTGAAAGACCCTCTTAAAATTATCCTCAGCTTTCTCAGCCTCAGCGTCTCCACAGTAAAGTCTTACTAGCTCCTTTGCAAGCTCCATCTTTAGATTTCTTGGATTCTCGCCCTTCTCAAGCCTTGCCTTGAGCTTATCAATATCATCAGGATGTATATCTGTAGCCAAATTAAAGTATTTTATTATAAGCTCATCAGGTATAGACATAGTCTTTCCATATATGCTATCCCCATCCTCTGTAACCCCAATATAGTTCCCCAGGCTTTTGCTCATTTTTTCCTTTCCGTCAATCCCCTCTAAAAGAGGCATAAAAATAGCTATCTGTGTTTCTTTTCCATAGTCTTTTTGAAGGGTTCTTCCCATAAGGATATTGAATCTCTGATCAGTACCACCTAGCTCAATATCTGCCTCCATAGCAATAGAGTCATAGCCCTGCATGAGAGGATATAAAAACTCATGAATTCCAATGGGAACACCAGAATCAAATCTCTTTTTAAAGTCTTCTCTTTCCAGCATTCTAGCCACGGTGTATTTAGATGTAAGGTTAATAACCTCTCTAAACTTAAGCTCACTAAGCCACTGACTATTAAATAAAAGCTCAGTTTTTTCTGGATCTAATATCCTGAAAATCTGCTCCTTATAAGTTAAGGCATTTTGAAGCACTTCCTCCTTTGTTAGCTGCTTCCTTCCTTTAGACTTACCGGTAGGATCGCCTATCATACCTGTGAAATCTCCTATTATAATTACTGCTCTATGACCCAAGTCTTGTAACTGTCTAATTTTCCTTAATACCACTCCATGGCCTAAATGAATATCTGGAGCAGAAGGGTCTAATCCAAGCTTAACCCTTAAGGGTCTATTTTCTTCTATAGATTTTTCAAGCTTATTTTTAAGCTCATTATTATTAATTATTTCTTCAGCACCCTTAGCTATAATCCTAAGCTGCTCTTCTACTTTAAACATTTAAACGACCTCCTTATTAGCTTTTTTAAAAATAAAAAACTCCCGTCCCCGGTTAATATACCGAGGACGGGAGATTATATCCCGTGTTACCACCTCAATTTATGAATACTTCACAGCATCCACCTCTTCAAGTACGACGAAAAAACTCATGATACTCTAGCATTATAAGGTATGCAGGAAACCCAAGACAGCCTACTAATAAAATACTTTCGGTGCTCCACTCAAGGAGGTATTCAATGCCTTCTCTTTTCTTCCTTTCACCAACCGGAAGCTCTCTTTAAAAGATAATGCACCTACTCTTTCCTATCACAGTGTTTATTCATAATTGAGTTAAGGATATTATGAGCTTAATTTTCTGAAATGTCAATAAGAATTATTCAATATGCCTGTTGTATTTTTGATGCTAAAAGAACAATATCAATGATACTTTGATAATATATTTTTCCATAATATAGTAATTTCATATATTTTATGCTAAGATATTATGTAACAATGAAATGTTTGAGGTGAGAATATGTCTCTAGATTATAATAAAATATTTGATGAAAACAAAATCCTAGAGGGAGAAAGGATATTCCTTAGGCCCTTTACGCTTAAAGATAAACGAGATGTTTATGAATATGCTGGAAGTGAAAAGGTAACAAAATATCTAACTTGGGAAAAGATAAACAGTCTAGAGAAAGCAGAAAGTATAATCTTAGATATCTATAGAAGAAGAAAAGGTATATTTGCAATTGAGCATAAGGCAGAACAAAAATGCATTGGATGTATAGATTTAAGAATAGAGTCCTCTGACTGCAAGGCTTCCTTTGGATATGTTCTAAATGAATCTTATTGGAATAAGGGATATATGACAGAAGCCTTAAAAATGATTTTGGACCTTGCCTTTAATAAGCTTAAGTTAAACAGACTAGAAGCTACTCATTATGCTGGCAATGAAGGTTCTGGAAGAGTTATGGAGAAATGCGGAATGATCTATGAGGGCACTGGCAGAGAGGAAACCTTAATAAAGGGTATTTACCACGATGTTAAGCACTATGGAATATTGAAAAGGGACTATAAAGGGAAAGGTTAGGTATATAGAAACACTAAAAATTCCTCACTAAAATATTTTATGTAAACAAATCTTCTGGCCTTCCCTTAAGGATGTCTTATAGAGAAGAAATGCACCATCATGCTTTTCTCTATGGATATCCTTATTTTTTGTATGATATAAATGTGTACATATTTACAATTTCATTATATCAATGCTATTAGACCTAATTCTACAAATATATTATAATATATATAATATTTTAAAAATTATTTTAATAGATTAAATTTATTTTATAAAACGCTGTAAGAATGGATTGATAGCTTTGAATTGCAAATTCCTTAAAAAAAATGAATTCTACTTAGGACTTCGGCAAGGTATTCCCATAGGCCTTGGTTACCTATCTGTGAGCTTTAGCTTTGGAATTCAGGCCGTTAACACTGGTCTTTCGATTTTTCAGGCGGCGCTGATTTCACTAACTAACCTAACCAGCGCTGGGCAGTTTGCCGGTTTATCCGTTATTGCAACTGGAGGATCCATCATTACCATGGCCTTAACTCAATTGGTTATTAACCTAAGATATGGACTTATGTCCTTAGCCCTTTCTCAAAAAGTAAGCCCTAAATTTAATGCAGTAAAAAAATGCTTTATATCATTTTTCAACACCGATGAAATATTTGCAGTAGCTGTTTCAAGAAAAGAAATGCTTACCTTCCAATACATGCTTGGTCTTATTCTATTTCCAGTGTCAGGATGGGTTGGAGGTACTTTTTTAGGAGCAGTAGCTGCAGGCTTTATACCTAATTCACTGAGGAGTGCTTTAGGTATAGCACTATATGCTATGTTTATAGCTATTATTATTCCAAGTGCTAGAGAGTTAAAATCCATAAGATTTACCATATCAGTTGCAATGATCATCAGCTGTTTATTCTATTACATTCCATTGTTCATAAAGATTAATTCTGGACTTGTAATTGTATTTTGCACGATATTTTCATCAGCATTAGGAGCAATTTTATTCCCAATATCACAAAAGGAGCCCCAAGATAATTTATGATTTATATACATATAGTTGTAATGGCTTTGGTAACATACCTAATCAGGATGATACCCTTTAGTATTTTTCAAAAAAGAATTAAAAACGAATTCTTGTTATCTTTTCTTTACTATGTTCCATATACATGCCTCGCTGCAATGATTATTCCTGGAATCTTTTATTCCACTTCTTATACTATCAGTGCTGTAGCTGGACTTACTACCGCTATAGTACAAGCTTTGAGGGGAAAAGGACTTATTATCGTAGCAGCCTCATCATGCGTATCGGTCTTTATTGCTGAACAAATTATTATGACCTTATAGGTACTAAGTCAGGACTTATCTATATTTATTTTTTATCTGATTTAACTATGCTTTTTCTTATAATCAGTACCCCATTTTACCATAGAATCTAAAACTGGCTTTAAACTATATCCTGTTTCCGTCAATGTATACTCTACCTTTGGCGGAACTTCTGCATATACCTTTCGTGTTAAAAGCCCGCTTTCTTCCATAGAACGTAAATTTGAGGTCAGAACCTTCTGAGAAATACTACCGATAGATTTTTTTAGTTCTCCAAAGCGTTTTGTACCCTCTAATAAATCTCGTATAATTAAAACTTTCCATCGATCGCTAATTAGCATAAGTGTTGTTTCCACAGGGCAGGCAGCCAATTCCTTTTTCATTATCACTCATTCCTCCTAATAGTATCCTTTGGGTAACTATAGCACAAAAAAGTGCTTACTTTACAAAGTGTTCTTACGAAAAGTATTATAATCTCGAAAGCAGGAAATAACAAGCTTGAAAGTTAATAGGACACATATCAGTGCTGCTGCAGATTTTCAGGCTGATGGAAGAAAAATAGGCAAGTTATATCATTAGTGATGAAGATTTAACATTGAACTTAAAGGAGGATCAATAACTTTATGAAAACAGATTATTTACGATATCTACAAAAAGAAATACATAGTACGATTTTCGCAACGATTGATAGTGAAAATCATCCAGTAACTTGTGTCATTGATATTATGCTTTCAGACGATAAAGGTCTGTACTTTCTGACGGCAAAAGGTAAATCATTTTACGAAAGATTAAAAAGAAATTCTTTTATTTCTCTAACAGGCTTAAAGGGCAAGGATACTATGTCAAGCCAATCTATTACATTAAGGGGTAAGGTACGTGAAATAGGACAACAGTATCTCGATGATATTTTTACCGAAAATCCCTATATGGCCGAAATTTACCCTAATGAAGAAAGCCGTTCAGCATTGACTGTTTTTCAAATATATGAGGGAACAGGTGAGTTTTTTGATTTAAGCCGTCGTCCAATTTTCCGTGAAGTCTTTGCTTTTGGAGATTGTTCTATCATCAAGAGTGGCTTTTATGTAACAGACAAATGTATCTGCTGTAAAATCTGTTCTAAGGTCTGTCCTCAAAAATGTATTATAGATACCGACTGTTCTGTAACAATCTACCAGGAGCATTGCTTACATTGCGGAAAATGCCAAGAGGTATGTCCTGAAAAAGCCATTGAGAGAAGGTAACCTATGACACAAAAAGAAAGATTAAAATACCTGATACAGTTTCTTTTAAATGAAAGACCAGAATACAGCAATATATCTATTCCACAGGAAGAACAGGAACAAAAAAAGTTATTGCGTTCACTAATGAACATACGCCCTCCTAAACTAATCTCAAAGGAATTTATAGACATACAAGATGCATACTTGATAGAAGAACTCCACAAAAAAAAGATAACTTCTCTTGCTGAGTTATCTCCTGTTATGAATAGGATATATCTCTGGAAAGGAGATATTACTACCCTACAAATAGATGCTATTGTAAATGCTGGAAACAGTGAATTACTTGGATGTTTTGTTCCATGTCACGGATGTATTGACAACGCTATTCATTCATCCGCAGGAGTACAGCTTCGTCTATCTTGTCATAAGATTATGGAGGAACAAGGCAAAGAAGAGCCAATAGGTAAAGCAAAAATCACCAAAGCCTACAATCTTCCCTCACAATATATTTTACATACCGTGGGACCAATAATACATGGAAAATTGACAGAAGATGATTGTTTACAGCTTGCTTCCTGCTATCGTTCCTGTTTGGAATTGGCTGACAGCTATCATTTGAAATCTATTGCTTTTTGCTGTATATCAACAGGAGAATTTCATTTCCCTAATGAAATAGCTGGAGAAATAGCAATAGACACTGTAATAGAATATCTTTATAATAATCATTCAGAAATAGAGGTGCTGTTTAATGTTTTTCAAGAAAAAGACTTCAACATCTATAGAGGGCTACTGGCATAGGATAAAGGCATTAAAGGAGAAAATTAAAAATGCCGACGGAATTTTAATCGGTGCTGGAGCTGGTCTTTCTACATCAGCAGGTCTTGAATACGGTGGAAAGAGATTTTATGATAATTTTTCTGATTTTGCGGAAAAGTATGGGCTTGAAGATATGTATTCTGCTGGTTTTTATCCCTATGCTACCTTGGAAGAATATTGGGCATATTGGAGTAGACATATCTACCTTAATCGCTATCAATGGTCTGCAGGAAAACCCTATGCAGACTTGCTGAAACTGATACAAGATAAAGATTATTTTATTCTTACAACTAACGTAGACCATAGTTTTCAAAAAGCAGGATTTGATAAGCATAAACTATTTTATACCCAAGGGGACTATGGCTTATGGCAATGTTCAAAACCTTGCTGCACTGAAACCTTTGACAATGAAAAACAAGTTCATCAAATGATTTCAGAGCAAAAAAATATGCACATACCTACTAATCTAATTCCTTATTGCCCTCATTGTGGTTCTCCTTTAACAATGAATTTAAGAATTGATAATACCTTTGTAGAAGATAAGGGCTGGGAAATGGCTTCTTCTAGATATGTTGATTTTGTAGATCGGCATAAAAATTTACATATCCTTTATCTTGAAATAGGTGTAGGAAATAATACACCGGCTATTATTAAATACCCCTTTTGGAAAATGACCTATGAAAATCCCAAAGCAATTTATGCCTGTATCAATCTTCATGAAATAGCTTGCCCTAGAGAAATAGAATCACGTTCTATATGCATTCAAGAAGATATTAGAAAAGTGATAAATGATTTAGTATAGGCAACTTAAGTACTTACCTCTCAATAATAACAGCTATACTACAGGTTTTATGGTAATAACATCTAAATGGCTATTTTTAAGTAAGGCTGAAACTCCTTCCTTTTCTGTATCTTTTCCGGAAAAATACATATACCTTTTTCCCTTTTGGTATAATCCAATTTTATGAGGCTGTTCACCGCCTTTTTTGTTCTCCATATTATCCTGATCAAATAGCGCTGCATCAAATTTTATTATTTCTAAGGCAGGATAATTCACTTCAAAGGAAACTAGAATGTTAATGACATCCTCATCTAGAGTTTCATATTTATTCTTAGGAGCATAAAGATTTACTACAGTTCCCTTTGCTTTGAAGCTTTGCTTGCTTAAATCTAGAAGGTTAATACCTGAAGCCCTTAAGTTTTCTATGTGCTCTTCATCCATTAGCCCTTCATTAGAAACTAGGTATACAGAAAATTCATTGCTAAGCTTAGTAATCAGACTTGATTGAGGTACTTTTCCATCTTTACTACTTCTGTAATCTTTAACAATTATCAAATCTGGTGCTTCCTCTTTTATGGTCTTATATATTTTTTTATCTATATAAAGGCTATTATCCTCTAGAGATAGCTGAAGTATCTTAATGGAGCTTTTCACCTTATTGCTTCTAAATTCAGCACGTCCAATATCCTCTCCGGAAAAAGTAGTGACTAAATATATAATAATTCCAGCTATAATTGATACTGTATATAGCAATATTTTTTTAATACTACTTTTCATTATTAGCTCCTCCTCAAAACATTTATATATATATTAGTACATCTTTTAATAAAAGGTTTCTTATAAACTTATATTTTATTTCTTAATCTCTATTATGAAGGGAAAACCTAAACAAATTATTAAGAAAATCTTATAAATACATAACTTTTATGAAAATAAAAAGGATTCTTAGAAAACCTTATATTAAAGCTTTCTAAGAATCCTTATATTTGTAGCATCTCATTTAACTTACTGCTTTCTCTTGCTATAGCTAACTTACATTAAATACTAGCTATGCATCATTAAGCTTTATACATTCCAAAAAACACTCTAAGGTAGAGCACAAAGGATAAAAAGAGGAAACCAAAGGTTATCCCTATAAGTGTCATAGCACCTCTGTAGGATATATCTGCCCAAGCTATAAGAAGAAACATGCAGATATAGAACACCGCTGTGCTAAGCTTGCCAAACCATTTTGCACCATCAAGCTTTCTTCCTCTTCTCAATAGTACTAATCCATTTATCCCCATGGAAAGCTCTTTAATTATAAAGAGTAAGACCATAGGCCATATTTGGATATATCTATAAAGAAGGCAAAAAACAATTGCTCCCTGAGTTAGCTTATCTGCCACTGGGTCCAATAGCTTTCCAAGCTCCGTAATCTGTTTAAAATGCCTTGCTATATATCCGTCAGCCAAGTCCGTAAGACTGGATATAAAAATTATTAAGGCTGCCTTATAATAATCTCCCACTGTATCTGCTCCCATATAGGTGACAATAAAGAAAGGTATCAAAATTAACCTTAAGTAGGATAGACAATTGGGTATGGAAAAAAAATCTTTTCTATCTAAATTCATGTTATAATCTCCCTGTATTTTTCCAATGAACTATTGAAAGCCTAATAGCTTTATATATCCTAATTATAGTTTATGCCCTATGGTTAGTAAATCTAATTTACTTAATAAGCACTTCTTATATTTAATCTGTTGCCTTTTGCATTATTAATGAAATGAATAAATTATTTTTCGTTAATAAAGGTTGTCCACAAAGGACAACCTTATCCAGCAATTATCGTATCCATTATCTTTAGTGCCGGGGTGCCTGTAAGGGTACTGTACACATGGAAACATGCAAAAGCAAGAAGTACTATAACCAGTGCTGTTATGTATCCCTTCCATTTGGCTCCAGGTTTTTGTGGCCTGAAAAAGAGCTCAGAAGCCATAAGCACTGCCAGTATAAGCCAGGTAAAGTATCCAGCTATTCCTCCACCGTCATGAGCCATAAAATAACCATGAATAAATCCTAGAGTCAGTGCTAAAACCTGTGCAGCTTTTAAATACTCGTCCAAAGATTTTATTCCTCTGCCTCCTGTAATTAGTCTGTAAATATAGTATACAACTGAAAAGAGTATTAATAAGAAGGCTCCCCATCCTAGTATTTGTATAAGCAAGAGTGTCATATTTCCTCCAAAAAAATTTATATTAGTAATTATATATTCATTCACTGGGGATTTAATTCTAAGTAAAAGAAGAAAGGATTGATTAAATGGAGTGTTTTCTGGAAACCTCAAGACTTATTATAAGAAAACCAAGGGTAGAGGATTTTCCCTCCTTTTGGGAGCTTGTTAATGATCCAATAGCCATGCGCTATACTGCTGGCACCTCTACTCTAACCTATGATGAAGCTGAAAATAATTATATTAAATCTATAAAATCCTTTGGAGAGAATAATAAATATATTTTCTCTGTAATAGATAAGACATCTAACAATTACTTAGACTATTGCGGTAACTTGGCATGGAGAATATTGGAGATATTTCTATTCCTAATCATGGCACAGGAAGAAGATATCATATTACAAACAACAAAATTTAGTTTATACTCATATGCAAAATTAAAAAGGACCTGTTGGAGTATTTTTTCCCCGACAAGATCCTTTTTAATGATTTGAATATACTTTCTTAGGAATTCTCTTAGCCTAAGTTGTCTTTAAGCCATAGAAGGGCTTCCTCCAACATACCTATGGTTATATAATGATTAACCCTTGGATATTTAGTAAACCTAAGCTTTTCAGGTGCAACCTTCTTTATCTGTTCATAAAAGTACTCCTGACCTTCCTTTGGAACCACCTCATCCTTTTCTCCATGGATGATCAAATAAGGTCTCTCTTTAAAGGCCTCTTTATGCTTTATTGGATCATAGGCTCTTATATCCCTTATACAAGCTTCTAATTGCTCCTTAGATATATCATCCTTAAAGGGTTCAACCATAAGCTCCAGGCTTTTTTCATAGGCAGAGGATCCATTAATATTTACTGCGGTTTTAAGCTCAGGATGCCTAACAAAAATACCTGCAGTGGTAAAGCCTCCCATAGAATGACCCATTACCGCTATACTGTTTTCATCAGCCTTAAGCTCCTTTATAGCATAATCTATTAACTTTTTACTTTCCTCTATATTGCAGAAAATTATAGGCCAGAAATGCTCCACAACACTTTCCTTGGAACTATAGTCTAAAACTCCTCTTTCTCCATGGTAAAGAGCATCAGGAACTATTACACCATAACCGTTTAGGGCTAATGTACTGGCAAGCATCATATGGTTTTCCTTTTTTGAGGACCAGCCATGATAATGAATTACCACCGGGAGCTTTTCTTTACACTCCTTAGGAGTCACTATTATAGCAGGAATACCCTCAATTACTGTATTATTTATATTTAAGCTATCATTTTCAAGCAAAGCACTACTACCTCCTTCTAAAGCTTGCTATCCTCTACTGAGTCTAAGTATTCCTTTATAGAATCCATTACATTATCTATACAGCCAGGCTTAAAGGGTGAGGTTAAATTTGCAAGCTTCACCAGCTCTAAGAAGGATTTGCTTCCACCAGCCTTGCAAAGCCTTAAATAATCTTCCCAGGCTGCTTCCTTATTTTCTCTGGATTTCTTCCAAAATTGGAAAGCACAAATCTGAGCAAGGGTGTAATCTATATAATAGAATGGTGACTCAAAGATATGTCCCTGCTGGAAGAAGAAACCTCCTCTTTCTAAGAAATCATTATCCTCATAGTCTCTATGGGGAAGATATTTCTTCTCCATCTCTCTCCATTTTGCTCTTCTCTCTGCTGGTGTCATATCTGGGTTTCCATATACCTCATGCTGGAATTCATCCACTGCTACTCCATAAGGGATAAATATAAGTGCTGAAGATAAGTGATCAAACTTATACTTTTCTGTGTCTTCCTTAAAGAAGAGCTTCATCCATGGCCAGGTTAAGAACTCCATGCTCATTGAATGAATTTCTGCTGCTTCATAGGTTGGGAAGGCGTATTCTGGAACACCTATTCCTCTAGAGGAATAAACCTGGAAAGCGTGCCCTGCCTCGTGAGTTAAAACATCAATATCGCCGGCAGTCCCATTAAAGTTAGAAAAAATGAAAGGAGATTTATAT
>JAEXZL010000079.1 GCA_023451395.1 Bacillota bacterium
AGAGGAAACTTCCTAGCTAACGCTACGAAGTAGGATTCCGAAATGAAACTCCTCAGCTAGCGCTGATGAGTACGATTCTGTGAACCAAATCGAAGATTTGGACAGAATCGCATCTGGTGATGATGCCATAAGAGTAACACCCGTTCCCATTCCGAACACGAAGGTTAAGTCTTATAGGGCCGATGGTACTGCAGGGGAGACCCTGTGGGAGAGTAGGAAGTTGCCAGGTTAAATGTGGCTAGATAGCTCAGTCGGTAGAGCAGAGGACTGAAAATCCTCGTGTCCCTGGTTCGATTCCTGGTCTGGCCACCATTTTATTGGTGCTATAGCCAAGTGGTAAGGCAAAGGTCTGCAACACCTTTATTCCCCAGTTCAAATCTGGGTGGCACCTCCAGAAAAAAACCTTCGTTCTATGAACGAGGGTTTTTTTGGTGAAATTTGCCCTGGAGGACAAGTGAAGTTGCTTCGCGGTGAAGTATTTGCTTCGCAAATGTGAAGTGTTCTGAAGCACATAAAGAGCAAAATTAAATGAGAGAAGACTTCTAGGATATATATTCTAGAAGTTTTTTTGTTATCTAGAGATTATATAAATTCCATTTAAATACCTATTTTATGTTATAATTAATGTCAATAAGGAGTGATGCATTTGAGGAAAGAATATATAAGCTATTTATCTGATCTGCCTATAAATATTTCCTTTTGCAGTGTGAAGAATTATCCTATACATTGGCAAGATGCTATAGAAATAATTTATGTTTTAAAGGGAAGTATAAATGTTACTATAGATACGGATACCATGGTTCTTAAGGAAAATAATATTGAGATAGTAAATATGGATGAAGCTCATAGGCTTTATAGTAATGAGGATAATAGAGTTTTAATATTCCATATTGATCCGGACTTTTTTGAAAAATACTATAATGATATGAAAAATATGTTCTTCTATACTAATTCTGAAGAAAGAAATTCTCAGAAGGGGGAAGCCTATGAGGAGTTAAGAACATTTTTAGCCATTATACTTTGCGAGACTATACAGAAAAAGGATGACTATGATGAATATATTGAGAAGTCTCTTATAGACCTCCTTTATCATCTTATAAATAACTTTAACTATCTTATCTATTATCAAGAGGAGCTTAAGGATAATGAGGAGCAGCTAGAGCGATACCATAGAATTTCTAAATATATCTATAATAATTATAATAACAATATTACTCTTCAGGATATTGCGGATAAGGAATTCTTGAGTACTAATTACCTTTCTCATGAAATAAAGTATGCTACGGGATACTCCTTTACGGATCTTATTAATCTTACAAGAGTTCAGGAATCTCTTAAACTTCTTTTAGATACAGATATGACTCTTTCAGAAATATCTGAGGAGGTTGGATTCTCTCATACAAGATATCTAAACAAGCACTTTAAGCTGAATTTTAAGATGACACCCCTTCAGTTTAGAAAGAAAAACAAGGTTGATGAAGCTACCTATGAGAGAGAAAAACAGATAAGCTACCTACCTATGGAGGAAGCTTTAAAGGATTTAAGCTATTATATTGAGGATTATGAAAGATATAATTTTATAAATAGAATACAGAAAATTAACATAAATGCTGCTGCTGAGAAGGGTGAATTTAAGAAGAACTTTAAGGAAATAATCAATCTTGGTGATGCTTTTGATCTTCTCATTGAAGATAATAAGGATATGCTAGAGGAGCTTCAGTATGAGGTAACCTTTAAATATGCACAAGTTGAAAGACTTTTTTCTGTAGATATGGGGATATTCCCGGGAAATAATTTTTATAACTGGAGCAGAGTAAGAACAATATTAGAGTACCTTGAAAGTATTTCTTTAATTCCTTTGATAACTGTGGATAATAAAAGCTTCAAAGGAGAAGAATTATCAGGGCTTTTAAATAACTTCGCAGAATACTTTAGTGATTTGGAAACTACGAGCTTTACAGAATATAATTTTCTCCTTTCAAAGGATTTAACCTTAGAAGAGGAAGAACTTTTAAGGGAACTTTTAGAGGAGAAATACTCTCTTAGGGTGATAAAACAGGAAAAAATAGACTCAGAAGGCATCAATTATATTTATGATACTCCGTATATGCTTCCTTATTTAATACATTCCTTAGGCATTAAAGAGGAAAGAGTTAGTTATTTAAAACCCTATGATATATTAGACAGAGAGGTAAGAATTACTAATGAGGTCTTCTTTGGATACCCAGGGCTTATGAATGATAAGGGGATTAAGAAACCCTCTTACTATGCCTACTTTTTATTAAATAAGCTTGGAGATACCCTTATTGATAAAGGAGAAGGATATATTGCCACAAAGAGTGATGGTGAGTATCAAATTCTTATATATAGCTATAATGATAGTATTAATGAGCTTATACCCTTTGATAAGTACTCTAAAGGGCGAAGAACACTGGAAGCATTAGAAAAAAATTATTCAGTGAACATAATGAATTTAAGGAAAAATACAAAATTAACCTTATATCAGATAGATGAAACCATAGGTTCTTCCTACAATTATTGGCTTGCTATGGGAAGACCAAAGCGCCTTAATAAAGAAGAGGAAGAAATCATGCTTAAGGCATCTTTTCCAAGAATCGATTTTCAATTTAGCAAAAAAGCAACGGTTTTAAACCTTCGAAGAAGTATAAATTCCTATGGAGCTATTCTAATAATATTAAAAGAAGTATAAAAGCACCTCTCTTTGAGGTGTTTTTTGCTTTTTGCAGGAATAGGTCGAAGTGTACAAAAGCAGATTAGTACTTTTATGTGCCTTCATTAGTGAATGTAAGAAACGCCTAAAGATGACATAATAGAATAGTAAATAAAAAATATATTAAGAAAAAATTACGCTTTATAAAATATATTGTGTCCATATGACTATGAAATTTAATTAAAGGAGGTGTACATGGCTATGGATAATAAAATATTTACTACAGGAAAAACAAGAACAATTTTGCTTCGTTTTGCAATACCTGCAATTATTTCTCTATTAGTGGTAGAGCTTTATAATATGGTAGATACTGTTTTCGTAGGAAGGTATGTTGGTACAGATGCCATTGGCGCCTTAACACTAGCCTTTCCTGTTCAAAGGCTTTTAAGTGCCCTAGCTCTTTTAGTGGGTGTAGGAGCAACTACAATAGTAGCAAAAAATCTAGGAGAAAAGAACTCTCAGGAGCTTAAAAAAACAATTGTAAACTCACTGTTTTTAACTGTTGCAATACTGGTTATAACTATCAGCTTATTATTTATTTTTAAGGAAAGAATTATATACTTCCTTGGGGCAAGTGAAAATACCTATGCTCCTGCGAATGAGTATATTTCTGTTATTTTGATAGGTGGTTTATTTCAAGGACTTACAATAATTATGTGCTCTATAATGACAGCTTTAGGGAATACTAAAATATCTCTTTACTCTAATTCTCTTGGAGCAGTTATTAATATATTTATAGACTATATTTTAGTGGCTCACCTAAATATGGGAGTACATGGAGCTGCAATTGCTACGGTAATCTCTCAAATATTTGCTAGCTTTTTTACACTAAGAAGCTTTCTTAAGATGAAGAAATATTATTCCATTAAGAGCATGGAGAAAGGTAAGTGGCTATCCTTAAGCTTAAGCAAGGTTATACTTTCAATAGGCTTTTCTACATTTATAATAGAAATATCCGATGCAGTGGTGGCTGTTATTCTAAATAATCTTCTTCTAGGCAAAGGAGGAGATGCTGCAGTGGTTATGGTTGGAATTATTACAAGAGTTTCAATGTTTATGTTTATAGCTATTATAGGTATTAGCTCCGCTATGCAGCCAATTGTAGCCTTTAACTATGGGGCGGAGAATTATAATGAGATGAAAAGAACTCTAAAGGTAGCACTGCAGACTGTAAGCTACGTTTCACTGGGATTTTGGGCGGTATTAGTATTATTCTCAAATAATATTATAGGATTTTTCCTTCAGGAGAAGGAACTTCTGATCGAAACTGTAAGAGCCTTTAGAATAAGCATATCTATACTTCCTATAGTGGGAATATACTACATTGCAATATACTTTTATCAAGCTATAGGCGATGCAAGAAGATCCTTCCTCCTATCTATATACAGGCAGCTTGTGATATTTATACCGGTGGTACTAATAATGGTAAATTATATTGGAGTAGCTGGAGCATGGATATCTTATCCTATTTCTGATGCCATAGCAGCCTTAACCTCTATTTATTTTCTATATAGCGCTTGGACATTTGACTTTGATTATGATACTAAGGGTAACTCACTTCAAAGAATTTAATAAGAATTAGCTATAATAGGTTAAATATCAAAATAACAATACCGGCAGCTTTAATTGCTGCCGGTATTGTTATTTCACCACTGGTTCAGTTATATTAAGAATTTTATTTTTACCATCAAGCTGTGCCTTTGCTCCTATAGGAAGGGTAAGCTTAGGATAATCATGACCACTCATGAAATTATATAATATAGGCTTATTAAGAGGAAGAAGCCTATCCTCAAAGACCTCCTGAAGCTTAAAGGATTTTTCTTTATCGGAAGCTTCACAATCGGTAAATTGCCCTAAAATAATACCATTACATTCAGTTAAAGACTTGGATTGAATAAGTGTAGTAAGCATTCTGTCTATTGCGTAAGGACTTTCACCAACATCTTCTATAAAGATAATTTTATTCTTGAAATTTATCTCATAGGGAGTTCCTAAGGAAGAGCAGATGAGTGAAAGGTTACCTCCGGCAAGTCGTCCTTCTGCCTTTTTATCACTACTACTTTCTAATTTAAAGCCTTCAGGATTTTCAATACTATAGGGCTTATAACCTTCCATTAGGGTGGAAATAAAGGAAGAATGTGTTGCCTTATCCAAGAAGTTTGAGGAAATCATGGGACCATGGAAGGTAACGGTATTATAACGCTGAGCCATATAATTTAAAAGGATGGTAATATCACTAAAGCCACATAATATTTTTATTTTTTTAGATATTTGGGGAAAGTTAATATAAGGCATTATCCTAGAAGTACCATAACCACCTCTATAGCAGACAATTGCATCTACATCCTCTGAATGATACATATCATTAAAATCCTCTGCTCGGACCTTATCCTCTCCTGCTAAGTAGCCAAGGCTATCATATAAATGCCTTCCTTTTTTAACCTTAAAGCCCAAAGAGGTAAAGGTGGATAAATCATTATCAATTTCCTCTTTGGGCTTTGGAGAAGCCGGTGCGATTATTCCTATAAGACTTTCATAACTTAATCTATTGGGAAGAATCATATTAAAACCTCATAAAATCAATCTTCATTTATAAGTATATTTCTAGCTAAGAAAAATTATTCAACATTAGAACATATCCTTCTTATAAAGAATAGCAATAGCAGCTATAGATAGACCAATTATTATACCTATTATTATTTGAAAGCCATAGGGATTGTTCACTAAAGGCATAAAGGCCATATTCATTCCAAAAAGTCCAGAAATCATATTAGGGATAGCCATTACTATAGTTATTGAAGCTAATAATTTCATTACTATGTTTAGGTTGTTTGATATTACTGAGGCAAAGGCATCCATAGTACCAGAAAGAATGTTACTATAAATATCTGTCATTTCTATTGCCTGTTTATGCTCAATAATTACATCCTCCAATACGTCCTTATCCTCTTCATATCTCTGCATAATATCAATCTTTAGCATTTTTTCTAAAGTTATTTCATTAGACTTTAAAGAGGTTGAAAAGTATACTAGAGATTTTTCTAAAGATAGCAATTGTATAAGCTCTTTATTCTTCATAGATTTATGAAGCCTTTTCTCGACCATAAGGCTTTTTTTATCTATCTGCCTAAGATAAAGAAGATAGTAGGTAGAAATTCTATTTAATATTTGAAGGGTGAATCTTGACCTTTTAAAGGTATAGAAGGACTTTATTTTCCCTTCAATAAAATCGGTAATTATCTTGCTATTTTTAAGGCATATGGTTATTATTTCCTTTTCGGTATGAATAATGCCGATGGGATAAGTATCATAGGTAAGGGAGTTATCTTCCATTTCCGTAAAAGGTATATCAAGTATTATAAGGATACTATTGTCTTCCATTTCAATTCTGGAAGTTTCCTCATCATCTAGAGGAGCCTTTAAGAAATCTAAGGGTACACCGGTTTTTTTTGCAATTAAAACAAGCTCTTCTTCCGAAGGAGCTACTACGTTAATCCAGCAACCGGGCTCTATAGTTTCTAGGCTTTGTAGGGTTATGTTGTTTTCTGATACACTTTTATAGATGTTTATCATATCATCACCTCCAGAGTTATTTACCTGTCTATTATATATCAACTTATAAAATATATATAGCTATATTTTGTGTAAGAAGATGAACATTGGAATATTTAAATAGAATATAGATTTAAATATTAGATTTAAAAATGGAGGAAGGAAAAAGATTAAAATACAATTTTAATAACAAAAGCTATAAGAAGATTTATAGGGGTAAATAACGCAGTTAATAGTTAAAGAGATAAAATGACGAAATTTGATTCAAATTGTCGTGAGTCTTGGTGGACTATGAGTATAAAGCCTAGTATAATCATTTAGTGTAACACTAAATACTAACCTTGGGGAGTTTATAGTCTATGGGAACAATGTATAATGAAACCAATGTAAAGAAAAGAACCCCAGTCGTAATACAAGTATTAATTATGCTAACGGCTGCTATTGTTATATCTGATATTTTAGAAACTGTTAGGGTAGGAAGATTAATGGTTGAAAAAATTTCAGATCCTCTATTGATTCTTTTTATGACAGGATTTATATTTTATGAGGTTCTTGAATGTAGGACAAGCTATAAATACTCAATTATTGCTAATCAGCTGATAATTCATAAAATAACTCAAAAGAACTATGAAGTAGTGGAGTGTATTTATTTAGATGATATTTTATATGTGGGTAATCCTCTAGGTTGTTTAGGAAAATATAAAATAAAAGAAATTAAAAATTATAGTTGCAGCATAAAGCTATTTAACTCACAATGCTGCGTATATAAATCCTCAAATGGGAATAAAAAGCTTTATTTTAAACCCAGTAAGAGGCTTGAAAATAAAATAATGATTTTAAAAAAATAAAAAGGAGAGGCTACCTCTCCTTTTTATTTTGCTGTAAGGTCAAAGAATTCACTTTTTACTTCACATAAGAGATTTTCATTTTGAAGAAGGTCTAGGCCTGTAAGAGCAAGGGCAGAAGCAGCTTTTTGAGCTCTATCTTTTGCATAGGATGTTAGGGTAGCAGCTGCAAATTCTTCACTTCCATAAGGAACAGGAGCTTCTGTTATTCCTATATAAGGATGTATACAGGGTACTTTATGACTGACGGTACCCAGGCTCAATCCAGCGTTTATATCTTTAAAATCCTTAATATCTATTATTCCACATTCCTTTAGATTGTGGCTGAAAAGTCTCGATAGTGTAATGTTTGTAAGTAATTCTTCGTAAGGGGGAGAATATAGGGATAGGGCTGCCTTGAGGGAAAGCTTTTTCTCTACAAAGGCTGCAGTGTCTCTCAGTTCTGCTTCTCCAAGAGCAGCAAGAGCACTATTGTCACCTCTTATATAAAATTTTCCTTCAACTTCTCCAGGACTTAGTAAGGGGGTTACTCCACCTTTAGAAAGAACTCCTTCAATTGATAAGCCTTTGGGGAAGGCTTTGTTTAGTGTGTTTATTATATTAAAAGTTAAAAGCATGCCATCTAAAGGAGTACACCCTTCTTCCTTTAGAAAGGATAAATTTTCATTTCCACAGTAGCTTATAGCTAAAGGGGTTAAAGCTTTGGAAGTTCCACTTTCTGATGTTTCAATATCCGGATGAGCCATAAGTACTACATCCATTTCATCAAAGATTCCCTGCTTTGCCATGGTAACCTTTGCTCCTCCTAAATATTCCCCAGGACATCCTAATATGGTTATACTTCCGGAAAGCCTATCTAAGGCTTTTTTTATTCCTAAAGATGCCATAAGAGAAATGGCTGTTAAAAGGTTGTGTCCGGTTATATGACCATGACCGGAGACTGCATCATATTCACAAATGGTACAAAGTTTTGGATGGCCTTCTCCATAGGTTGCACAGAAGGCTGTGGAGATGCTTAAATAATCCTCTTGAACTTTAAAACCCTGTTTTTTAAGAAAATCAATAATAATTCTTGAAGCCTTAACCTCCTTATAGCTAGGCTCTGGTGTTTTAAATATATAGTCTGAAATCTCAAAGATTTCCTTGCTGTAACCATCAATAGTATTAATAATTTCTTGTTTCATCAAAAAAACCTCCTAAAAAGTCTTCAGCTATAGTTTATCCTTATAATAAAATTATATTTATCATGAAATTATACTTTATATATAATAAGGAACAAATTAAAAATATATTGTGGACAAACTTTAAAAATCAACTCAGTTGAATAGAATATAGTATATGGGGCAATAATCATGGTAAGAGATTATTAGGGGGTGTAATTCTTTAAAGGGGAACCTTTATAGAATAATTATGAAGAAAAAAAGTTGTATCTTATGTAGAAAAGCTAAAACTGATGGTATAATAATAAACGGTAAAAGAATTTGCAAATGCTGTGAAGAAAAACTGATTAGCTCCGAAGCTGGAAATGATTTTTATGAATACTATAAAGAATGTATAAAGAAGAGTATATCAGCCTTTACCGTTAAGGTTAATTCTATAAATTGTGAGGTTTATAGTTAAGGTAAATACTAATATTAATCATGAGATTTTAAGCAGCTTAGGGCTGCTTTTCTCATAAAAGGAGATTTATATATGAGAAATATGCCTGTAGTACAAGCCTTAAAAAATTATAAAGAAAAAGATATGGCTCCCTTCTCTATGCCAGGAAATAAACAGGGAAGAGGATTTTCTGAGGACTTAAGAACTCTTATAGCTTTTGGCGATATAACAGAGGTGGACGGAATGGATAATCTCCATAAGCCTCAAGGTGTCCTTAAAAGGGCACAGGAACTATTAGCCTCTTATTATGGAAGCAGGAAGGCATATTTTCTTGTTAATGGAAGCACTTCCGGTAATTTAACCATGATTTTTTCTTCTTTTAAAGAAGGAGATAAGATATTGGTTGAAAGAAGCTGTCACAAGTCAATTTTCAATGGTATTATTCTTAGGAAGCTTGAACCAGTGTATATAGAAAATAAATTTTCCAAGGAATACGGACTTCCCTTAGGAATAACCCTTGAAAATTTAAAAAATCTCCTGGAGGCTGAGGATAATATAAAGGGTGTTGTACTTACATATCCAAATTATTATGGTATATGCTCAGATATTAAAGGAATAATCGAATATCTTAAGGAAAGGGGAATTCTAAGCTTAATAGATAGTGCCCATGGTGCTCATTTTTCTGCCACCCAGAGTCTTCCCTATAGCGCTGTGGAATTAGGAGCGGATATGGTGGTTATGAGTGCTCATAAAACCCTTCCAAGTCTTACTCAAGGAGCGTATCTTCATGTTAATAAAGAAGAGCTTATAGAAGAGACTGAAAGATACCTATATATGTTTTCAAGCACTAGTCCCTCTTATCCCATAATGGCTTCCTTGGATTATGCTAGAGCATATTTACAAGAACGTGGCAGGGAGGATTATGAAAATCTTATCTTAAGGCTCAGAAATCTCAAGGAGAGAATTGATGCTACAGAGCTTTTTACTATAATTGATAGAAGGAATCTCCAGAGTAAGGAAGAATATCAGGAATTTACAATAGATGAAAGCAGAATTATAATTCACATTAACCATCCTGAGGGCAGTAGTTCTAAGCTATCAGAGTACCTATTTAAAAGAGGAGTTCAATGTGAAATGGCTGAGGGGAAAAATGTAGTGCTTATTCCTGGTCCTTTTAATAGATCAGAGGATTATGAGAGGCTTATAGTGGCTTTAGAAGCTTGCACTATCCAGGACATTAAGGGAGTGGAGGCTGAGCCTTTATACCATAGAATATTAAAAAGAGTATATCTTCCTTATGAAGCTTTAGATAGAAAGGGAAGCTATGTTAAGATAAGTGAAGCTCTTGGAAGGGTATGCACCGAAAATATAATACCTTATCCTCCGGGAATACCCCTTGCTCTTATGGGAGAAGAGATTGATAAGGCTGTAATAGATGCAATAAACTACTATATTTATAATAAAGCAACGATTTTAGGAATTTATGAAGATAAAATTAAGGTTTTGTAGATTTTTTTTGAAATCAAGGCTTAAAAGTGCTATAATAGTATGGCTTAGGAGGTAGGTTATGAAAGGTTTATTTATTACATTTGAAGGACCAGACGGTGCAGGTAAAACCTCTGTTTTAGAGGAGCTTAAAAAATATATGCAGGTAAGTAATATAGATTATCTTTTTACTAGAGAGCCCGGAGGCATAGCTATTTCAGAGCAGATTAGAGAAATTATATTAAATACTAGAAATACCCTTATGGATGGTAAGACTGAAGCACTGCTTTATGCCGCCTCTAGAAGACAGCATCTAGTTGAGAAGGTTATACCAGCACTTAATTCCGGAAGGGTTGTTTTTTGTGATAGATTTATAGATTCTTCCCTTGCTTATCAGGGTCATGCCCGGGGATTAAACATGGATGCGGTTAAGGCGATTAATGCCTTTGCCATAGAAGAATATATGCCTGATATAACTATTTATCTGGATATAGAACCGGAGCTTGGTCTTGCAAGAATTGCAAATAATAAAGAACGAGAAATTAATAGACTTGATTTAGAAAAGCTTGAATTTCACAAGAAGGTAAGAGAAGGATATAGCATTCTTATGGAGGAGTATCCAGAAAGAATTATAAAAGTAGATGCTTCAAAGAGCATTAAGGAAGTCCTTAATGAGGTAATAGGAATTTTAAAATCAGAATTTTTTAAGAGAGGCTTAACATTATAAGCTGTGTATACATAAAATTAAATAAATATAATAAACTTCTAGAGCAAATTGTGATAAAATAGAAGCATAAAACAGGTTAATCTCTTGCTTTTATAACCAAATTGTACTATCTAGGAGGTGTTTCGTATGAAATTAGTAATTGCAATCATCCAGGATGATGATGCTGCGGATTTATTAGATATTCTTACAGAGAACGGGTTTAGGGTTACAAAGCTTGCTACTACCGGTGGCTTCCTTAAATCTGGTAATACTACACTTATGATAGGCGTAGAGGAAGAAAAAACTAAAGAGGTCTTAAATATCATAGAGGATACCTGTAAATTAAGAGAGCAGGTAGTGACCTCACCATCTCCAATGGCTGGATCTACTGGAGTATATATACCTTATCCTGTAGAGGTTGAAGTAGGAGGAGCTACAATATTTGTAGTTGATGTAGATCAGTTCATTAGATTTTAATTTATGTAGTATGAAATGGAGGGAGCACAGTGTATAATTTTATAGGTCATGACTTGGTTAGAAGCTGGGTTAAGGCTGCTGTAAGGGCTGGCTCCCTTCCTCATGCCCATTTAATAACAGGTCAGGATGGTATAGGAAAGAGCTTTCTTGCAAGGGAGATAGCCTCTACCATTCTTGCAAGGGAAAATGACAAAGCGGATGTAGATATAAGAGAGTTTAGAACGGAGAAACGTTCCTTTGGAGTAGACGAGGTAAGACTTATAATTGAAGAGATTAATAAAAAACCCTTTATGGGGGATAAGAAGGTCATAATTATATATCATGGAGAAAAATTAACTCCACAGGCACAAAATGCATTTTTAAAGACAATTGAAGAACCTCCTAATGGGGTACATATTATTATAACTACTGAAAGTGCAGAGTATTTATTGGATACTATAAAGTCAAGGTGTCAGATACATAAGCTATTAAGACTTTCTAAGGATCAGATTAAGAATTACTTAGCTCTTCATTATCCGGATATTAATAATGAGACCCTTTCCGTAGCCATAGCTTTTAGCGATGGGATTCCTGGAAGAGCTGAAAGATTTTTAAAGGATGAAGAGTTTAATAAAATTAGGAATATCACTTTAAAAATGCTTGAAGACATATTAACTAAAGATGAATCCCTTGTAATAAAATACGAGGAAGAGCTTACTAAATATAAAAACAAAGAAGAAGATATTCTAAATAGTCTGTTATCATTTATAAGAGATATTATGATTTACAAGGACTTGGAAAATACCAAGATTATTGTAAATAGAGATAAGCTAAATAACATTCAAAAGTTAGCAAATATGTTTTCATACACTAAGCTTTATGAGCTAATTGAAGTGATAAATAAGTCTCGTGAATCCTTCTTTAGCAATGTAAATGCAGCGGTGACCTATGATATAATGCTGCTTAATATGTTGGAGGTCTAATAATGATAGATGTTGTAGGTGTTAGGTTTAAAAAGGCTGGAAAGATATACTATTTTGCACCGGTAAACCTTAATATAATTGCAGGAGACTACGTAATAGTCGAAACTGCAAGAGGTATAGAATTTGGGGAATGTGTAATAGGACCGAAAAAAATAACTGAAAAAGAAGTGGTTTCTCCTTTAAAAAATGTCTTAAGAGTTGCTGATTCAGAGGATATAAGAAGGCATGAGGAAAATCAGAAGAAAGAAATAGAGGCTTTGGATGTATGCTTGAAAAAAATCGAAGAGCATAAACTTACTATGAAGCTTATCGATGTGGAATATACCTTTGATAATAATAAGGTGATATTCTACTTTACTGCTGAGGGAAGAGTTGATTTCAGAGAATTAGTTAAGGACCTGGCAACAATATTTAAAACAAGGATTGAGCTTAGGCAGATAGGTGTAAGAGACGAGGCAAAGATGGTAGGGGGACTAGGCCCCTGTGGAAGGCCTTTATGCTGCTCAAGCTTCTTAGGAGATTTTGCATCTGTATCTATTAAGATGGCTAAAGAACAGAATCTATCCTTAAATCCCACAAAGATTTCCGGTATCTGCGGAAGACTTATGTGCTGCTTAAATTATGAGCAGGAAACCTATGAAACCATAAGAAAAAGATTACCTAGAGTTGGTGCTATTGTGGATACCCCTCAAGGAAGAGGAGAAGTAATCAGCAACAATATAGTAAAGGAATCTGTTAAGGTTAAAATAAGGATAAGAGATGATGAAGAAATTATAGAAGCAATAAATATTAAAGATATAGTAATGATCTCTGGAGATTATGAGGATAATGTAGATGAAGCAGATATAAAGCTACAGGAAGTCTGCAAGGATAATCCAATTCTAGATGATATAGTTAAGGGGTAGTGTAGGAGGAAAACTATGAAATCTTTATTAATGGTCCGAAATATTAAAGGAACACAGGATGTTCTAAAGATAAAAGCCTCCATTGCAGAGCATGAGGGTGTTATAGCTTGTGAGATAAACAGAGAAAAGGGAGAAATAAGCATAGTTTATGATAATTATTTCGTAAAAGAAGAAGATTTTATAATCTCTTTAGAGGAACTTGGCTACACAGTGCTATAAAAATAACAATGGATGACTAAAATAGCTTTTAAAATAACAACAAACGTGATAAAATAAATTTGTGTCTTGGGACATCCATTATTGTAGGAGGTGTGTAGTTATGGCATTTGTAATTACTGATGCTTGCATAAGCTGTGGAGCTTGTGCTCCAGAGTGCCCTGTTAATGCTATAGATCAGGGAGATACTCAGTACGTAATAGATCAAAATACTTGCATCGATTGTGGAAACTGTGCAAATGTTTGCCCAGTAGGCGCTCCTGTACAGGAGTAATCAATGAAAAAATGACCGCTTTTTGCGGTCTTTTTTTGTAAGAAAAAATATATTCATTTAATATCTGATTCCCAATCCTTAAAGAGTATTACTCTTTGAGGCCCCTGGGGCTTTTCTTTTATTGACAAATAACTCTTTGACAGCCTTTCTACGTTTTTTATGGATAAAATCAGTTCCTCAGGACCTTCAAGGGGAAGGTTCAGCTTATAGGTTTTATAATGCATGGGAACAATCAATGTGCTTTTAAGCTTTCTACAGAGATCTCCAGCTTCACTGCCTCCAAGGGTTAAATGACCTCCTACAGGAATAAATAATAGATCAATATCCTGAAGCTTTGATATCATGATTTCATCTAATTTATGACCTAAGTCTCCAAGGTGGCATAACCTTAGATTTTCAAGCTCAAATAAAAAAATAGTATTAGGGCCTCTTTTTAATCCCTTCATATCATCGTGGTAGCTTTCAAAACCATTGATTTTAATATAACTGTTTTCATAAAAACCAGGAGAAGAGATAATCTTCTCAGTGGAAGGATAATCTTCTCGATTATTATGATCAAAATGCTCATGACTTATGGTTATAATATTAACCTCTCCTTTAAAGGGTTCCAGCCCTAAGGAACTATGAAAGGGATCTGTGAGCAGTCTTCTTCCAAATGAATCCTCAATTAAAAAAGAGGAATGTCCAATCCAGTGTATTTTCATAGGTATCAACTCCTTTTTTTAGTATATCCATTATTTACTAAAACAATACTAGAATAGGATAGAGAGGGAGCTTTCTGAAGAAAAGATAAGATTAGTAAAGCATATCTTATATAAGTACTAGGATTTATAGAAATTTATCAATAATTTAATATTTTATTTCTTGCAAGGCAAGAATAAAAATATTAATATAATACTAAGGTCAAAGAAAGTCAAAAAAATAGGGTGATTATATGGCAAGATTATCAGATGTTATAGAAGAATTTATAAAAGCTATGTTGAAGGAAGGTGAGGAGGAGCTCCAGATTCAGAGAAATGAACTGGCAGATTATTTTAGTTGTGCTCCCTCTCAAATAAATTATGTACTAACCACCCGATTTACCTATGATAAGGGCTATGTTATAGAAAGTCGTAGGGGAGGGGGAGGCTGCATTGTTATTAAAAAGGTTAATTTTGATGATTATGCAGGGAGAGTAAAGCTGGTTCTTGATTATATAGGGGACAGTATAACCTATCATAATGCCTCAGCCCTCCTACACAATCTTTATGAAAATAAGCTTATTACAGAGAGGGAATTAAAGCTTATTAAACTTACAGTTAATGACAGAACGCTATCAGGGAGTGAAAATAGGAATAAAATAAGAGCAGATATATTAAAATCAATAGTATCAATAGTATTTTCTTAAGGGGGCATAAAAATTATGCTTTGTGATAAATGTCAAAAAAATCCAGCTACGGTCCATATTGTTAAGATGATAAATGGTGATAAAAAGGAAATAAATCTATGCCAGAGCTGTGCGCAAGCTAATACTGAGATGGTACTTACCGGTGGGTTTTTATCTCCCTTCTCCTTTCAAAATATATTAAGCGGCTTTGTGGATTATATAGGAAAGAATTCGCAAGATAATAGCACAGGAATTAAATGCCCAAGCTGCGGAATGAGTGCTGAGGAGCTAAAGCATACGGGACTTGTAGGCTGTGAGCAGTGCTATAAAACCTTTCAAAATATAATTAATCCTATCATTCAAAGAGTTCAGGGAAGTACGGAACATAGAGGTAAATTTCCTAAAAAGGAGTCCCAAGAGCTTATGAGCAGAAAGAGAATGCTGAAGCTAAAGGAAGAGCTGCAAAAGGCAATTATTGCTGAAGAATATGAAAAAGCAGCATCCTTAAGGGATGAAATAAAGAGCTTACAAAATAATAATGAGTAGAGGAATGGTATTATGAAGAATTGGATGTATGATGGTTCTTCAAAGGTAGAACCTATAATAAGCAGCAGAATAAGAATAGCAAGGAATATAAAAAATAAATCCTTTCCCCATCATCTTACCAAGGAGGAGGCTCACCAGCTGATCAAAATGGTGGAAGATGCATTTTATACCTCAGAGCATATTAAGGATAAATATAAAACCTTTAAGCTTTGGGAGGAAGACAAGAATAAGCTGAAAAGCTATCTAGAAAAGCATCTCATAAGCCCAAACCTTCTAAGAACACCAGAAAACTCTGCTTTTATTTTAAATAAGGAAGAAACCATAAGCCTCTTAATTAATGAGGAGGATCACATAAGACTCCAATGCATAAACAGTGGTTTTGATCTAAGAGAGGCTTATGAAACAGCAGATAAAATAGACAGTCTTTTAGAGGAAACACTGGATTTTGCCTTTGATGAAAATCTCGGATACCTAACAGCATGCCCAACTAACATAGGCACTGGAATAAGAGCCTCAGTTATGATACATCTACCAGCATTAACAATAAATAAGGAGATTACTCAGGTTTTAAAGGCATTAACTCAAGTGGGCATGACCTTAAGAGGACTATATGGAGAAGGTTCTGGGGCTGACGGAAACTTATATCAGGTTTCTAATCAAATAACTTTAGGACTTTCAGAGCTAGAGGTTATTGCTAATCTAGAGTCAGCTGTAGGGCAGATACTTCAGCAG
>JAEXZL010000012.1 GCA_023451395.1 Bacillota bacterium
GAATTTACTTGTGTAGGGAGGTATTGCAAAAAAAAGAAAAAGGCAAATCCTCATGGAAAAATAAATCTTGAAAAAGCACTTAATTACTCCTGCAATGATTATTTTATAGAGCTCGGAGACCTATTAGATTCTAATAAAATAGTGGAATTCGCCAAAAGCCAAGGATATTTAAATAAGGTATTAAACCTAAACGATGAAATAGCTGGTAATGTTAATCTTCCTAAAAGTTATGAAAAAAATAATAATCTTATGCTTGGATATAGCTTAAGTGCCACACCACTTCAGGTTGCTACCTCAATTTCAGCTATCCTTAATGAAGGAAAGGTCATAAAACCATATTTAATTAAATCCATTACAACCACTAAAGATGAGATTTTAAAAGAACTTCCTGAAGATAATCAGGAGGTGATTTCAAAAAGTACTGCTGATTTATTAAAGGGTATAATGAGAAGCACTGTACTTTATGGAACTGGCTCTATTGCAAATATTAAGGGAGTGGAAGTAGGAGGGAAGACAGGAACATCCAGTTCTATTGATGGTTTTAAAGATCATACTCATGGATGGTTTAGCGGCTATTTTAAGAATAAAGACAACTATTATATTTTAGTAGTATTTGTTCCCAATATCGACGGAAATAATGATGAAGGAGAAGAATATCAAGGCAGTAATAGCGCTGGTGTAATTTTTAAGGATATCATCATGGAGCTGAAGGATGAAGACTTATAGGTTAAGTGTACAGACCTTTTTATACCTTTCCTCTTATAATTATTTAAATAATAATTAAGCTTATTATTGGAAACTATTATATTTTCTCTGAATACTATATTATAAGCACTATTGAGAGGAGCAACTAGTGTTTGCTTTAAATTATTTGATAGAGGTTTTAGGAAGTATTTCTTTTCTAAGTGGTTATATTACCGGTGGGAATTCTTTCCCGCAACCTTTAGATGAGAAGGAGGAAGAGGAATATCTCATTAAGCTTAAAGGGGGAGATGAAGAGGCAAAGAGCATTTTAGTTGAAAGAAACCTTCGATTGGTAGCTCACATTGTAAAAAAATATACCTATCCTGGCAAGGAAATTGATGATTTAATCTCTATAGGTACAGTAGGGTTAATTAAGGCTATAGATTCCTTTGATGTTTCAAAAGGTACAAGACTTGCAACCTATGCAGCAAGGTGCATTGAAAATGAGATACTTATGCTCATAAGAAATAATAAGAAGGCTAAGGGTGAGGTATATCTTCAAGATCCAATAGGAGTTGATAAAGAAGGAAATGAAATTTGTCTCATGGATGTTTTAAGCAGTGAGGATGATTCTATCACTGATATAGTAGAAAATAAAATACAGGTTAAAAGACTATACTTAAAGATATATACTGCACTTCAGGATAGAGAGAGGCTCATAATTGAGATGCGTTATGGTCTCATTGATGGAAAATGTAAAACTCAAAGAGAGATTGCAAAGCTCTTAGGGATATCAAGATCTTACGTGTCAAGAATCGAAAAAAAGGCTTTAAAAAAGCTCCTTAAAGAATTAAATGGAAAAGCAAAATAATTTGAAATAAAATCCTCTTCACTGTAAGGTTAGCAAGAGGATTTTATTATTTTTTGTAGAATAAATAATAATTGGGTAAATATTATTTATAACTGTCATAAGAATAAAAGCATATTTATCTTAGTTAAATAAAAAGGGATTAGATAGTGTAAATTGAGGAGGTTATATAATGGTAACATTGAAGGAATTATTGGAATTGACTGTGGATAAAAATGCTTCAGATTTACATTTTACCGTAGGATTACCACCGGTAATGAGGGTTAATGGAAAGCTAATACATATAAGCAGTGCAAAGTTAGCTCCAAAGGATACTGAAAAGTTCGCAAAGGAAATATTAGGAGAACTCTACAGTGTATACTTAGAAGAGGGTGAAGTAGATACATCTTATTCTATACCTGGTCTTGGCAGGTTTAGAGTTAATGTATTTAAACAGCGAAATAGCTGTGCCATAGCTATAAGAGTTATATCTTTAAAAATACCAACCCTACAGGAACTAGGGCACCCTTCAGTTATAAAGGAACTTATTAATAAAAAAAGGGGACTTATATTGGTAACAGGTCCTACTGGTAGTGGTAAAAGTACAACATTAGCAGCTATGATAAATGAAATAAATAATACTAGGGATGGTCACATAATAACTCTTGAAGATCCTATAGAATATCTTCATAGGCATAATAAATCCATGATAAATCAAAGAGAGATAGGAAAGGATAGTAGAAGCTACAAGAACGCTTTGAAATCAATACTCCGAGAAGATCCAGATGTTATATTAATTGGTGAAATGAGAGATTTAGAAACTATATCAATAGCAATAACTGCAGCTGAAACAGGACATCTTGTTCTTTCAACTCTGCATACTATAGGAGCAGCAAAAACTATAGATAGAATTATTGATGTTTTTCCACCCTATCAGCAGCAGCAAATAAGAATACAGCTATCAGCGGTGCTCCAGGGTATAATATCTCAGCAGCTTGTTCCAACTGTAGATGGTGGAAGGACCTCTGCACTAGAGATAATGACTGCAACACCAGGGGTTCAAAATATGATTAGAGAAGGAAAGACTCATCAAATTGAATCAGCAGTTCAAACAGGAAATAAGTATGGAATGAAAACTATGGATATGGCTCTTACGGAGTTATATAAAAAAGGCACTATCAGTGAGGAAACAGCGCTAACTTATAGCATTGATAGAGAAATGATAAGTAGAATTATGCTTCTATAAGAAAAATAGAGATTGATGCTAAAAAATAGCATCAATCTCTTTAGTTAAAAGGCCATATAATCGAACATCTTTATACAAAAGTCACATTTTATAATATTATTAGGCTCACTATTGTATTGGTTTACATCCTTTAATAAAGCTTCTATCATAATTCTTTTCATGGGAAATCCTCCTTTATTCTTATCTAACTATTAAAGAATAAAGAGGAGCTAACCAAAGGACTCATCCTGTCGATGAAACACAGATTCTCTAAAACAGAAAAACCCTCTTGTTCATCTCATATTATTACCTCCTAATAATTTAAATTGTTATAATATTCTAACTATAATATATCATATTTTTCATTTATAAGCAAAGGGTGTATAGTATACAAAAGGGCTATTATGCCTATTATATAAAAGAATCCTGTAATTATCATAAGAATTATTTATTTATCTTAAGATAGTTTCCTATATTAAGATTATATTTGAAGTTCCTTAATTTTATATAAATAAATGAAGTTAATATAGAATTTAAATACCTTTTGTGCTAAAATAACTTTGATACAGGGGGGGATATAAACTATGGAAATAGTTCGAGCAATTGCCCAATCACCAATTTTAATAGTTTTTACAAATATAGTTTTTATAATATCAACGTATTATCTTTTTTTATCTTTGTTTGGTATTATAAGGTTTAGAAGACATAAGGATTGTAAACCAGAAAAGAGTTTTGCATTAGTGGTTGCGGCACACAATGAAGAAACAGTTATAAAAGATATCATAGAGAGTTTTAATAGGCTAAATTACCCGAAGGAACTTTATGATGTTTTTGTTATTGCAGATAATTGCACAGACAAAACAGCTTCTATATCAAAGTCTGCTGGAGTAGAGGTTTTAGAAAGATTTAATAAGGAAAAAAGAGGAAAAGGCTATGCGTTAGAATGGGCATTTGATAAGATATTTAAGCTTAATAAAAAATATGACGCTATAGCTATTTTTGATGCAGACAATTTAGTGTCAAAGAACTTTTTGTATGAGATGAATAAGGTAATGTGTTCTGGTTATAAGGTTGTTCAAGGATATCTAGATAGTAAAAATCCAAAAGATACTTGGATCACTGGAAGTTATTCTATTTCCTTTTGGACTTCAAACAGAATGTTTCAGCTTTCTAGAAATAATATAGGTCTATCTAATCAGCTAGGAGGCACTGGGTTCTGTATAGATTCAGACATACTTAAAGAATTAGGATGGGGAGCTACTTGTCTAACAGAGGACTTAGAATTTTCATGTAAGCTAGTTATGAATGGATACAAGGTTGGCTGGGCTCATGATGCCGTAGTGTATGATGAAAAGCCATTAACACTTGCCCAATCCTGGTCACAGAGAAAAAGATGGATGCAGGGCTTTGCAGATGTTTATAGCAGATATTTCTTCAAGCTTTTGAAGAGAGCGATAACAAAGCTTGACTTTGTTGCATTAGATTGTGCTTTATACAGTATACAACCAATAATTATTGTACTTCTAGGAATTGCAATGGTGATAAATTATTTTACTTCAATATTTACCGTTCCAGAAATGCTTAATGAAACAATACAAGCTATTCAAAGCAATAATGTTCAAATATCAAAGTTCTATGGAATTTTTCTTTTAGTATTCCAATTTATGTATACTCCTTTTTTGTTGTTTTTAGATAAAAAGCTCAACTTTAAAGTCTTTCTTTACTATTTAATATACCCAATCTATTCCTTGACATGGATTCCTATATCTATTCAGGGTATGATGAATAAAAATAATAAAGAATGGTCTCATACTTCCCATACAAGAAGTATAGGAATAAGTGACCTGGAAAAAGCAAATTAACAGCCCTTTAGGGCTGTTTTTTTTTGTGAATTCATTTATAAAGTTTAAAATTTTTAAGAGGAAATTTATTTTTTTTGTTGAATACTATATTAACCCCTAAAGCAAAGGAGGATTCAAGAAGATAATATGAAGGACAGAATTATAGTTGGAGTAGACTTAGGTTCAAGTAAGATTTGTGGAGTTGTAGGAGAAAGAAATGAGGCACAGGATATTAAACTCATTGGGAAGATTAGTGTGAATGCACGGGGGATTGAGGCTGGGATAATAAAAGATCAAGTCTTAGCAGCAGAAGCCTTGAATAAGCTCTTTAAGGAGTTGCAAGCTCTAACGGGAAGAGAATTGACAGAAGCATATATAACTGTTCCTAGTGGTATTTGCACCTTGGTACCAGTTAGAGGCAATATAGATATTAATAGTCCAGATAGGATTATTGGCAAAAGAGAATTAGCTAGAGTTAAAGATGCTGCAGGTCTATTAGTTATTCCTTCTGATATCCGAGCTTTAGACATCATAATAGATAAGTATAATATTGATGATAAAATGACAACTAAAAGTCCTTACAGAATGAAGGGAGACAAGCTAGAGCTCATAGGTAAGATGGTGCAAATAAAAAGCAATATTTATAACAGTTATAAGGATTGCTTTGCTAGTATACATAAAAGCCTTATGGGTATTAGGATATCCTGCGAAGCTGCTTCTGAAATATTAATTGATGATTTAGATAAAAATAGAGGTGTTGTTTTAGTTGACGTTGGCAAGGATAAAACAGACATAGCTATTTATAATGAAGGATCTTTGAAGACTGTTGAAAAAATACCTTTAGGGGGCAATAATATTACTAAGGACTTAAGCTATTGTTTTAAAGTCCCACCAGAAGAAGCAGAAAATCTAAAACTTTCTTTGGCTAATAATGCTTATTTAGAAGAAAACAAAAATATAGACTTGAATATGGCTAGAGATATCATAGAAGCAAGAACTGACGAAATTGTAGAATTTATCGATAATTTGTTAAAGAAGTATCATAATGGTAACGATATTAGTAATATTGTGATTTATGGTAGAGGAATCCCATTTAATAGAAAGAACAAGGAAAAATTTATTAAATTATTTGATAAAAACATTAATTTCGTAGGTGGGGATGATCTTAATCTTATTAATTCTCAATATATTAACTCTTGGGGTCTTGTTAATTTAATAGAACATGAGTTAAAATGGAAATATGATAGAGAAAATGTAAATTCTAAAGTAATAGAAGAAAATGTTATAAAGAATATTACAGAAAAAAGTAAAAGAAGAGAAAAAGATGGTATAATATCAAAAATGAAAAGTTTGCTAGAGGATTTATTCTAAAGGAGGAATTAGTTTGTTGGATTTTGATGTAGATATTCAAGAATTTGCTAATATTAAAGTTATAGGCTGCGGCGGTGGTGGTAGTAACGCCGTTAATAGAATGATTATAGATGGTCTAAAGAATGTAGAATTCATTGCTATTAATACAGACAAACAGGCACTTATGCTATCAAACGCTTCACAGAAAATCCAAATTGGGGATAAACTTACAAAAGGGTTAGGAGCTGGTGCTAATCCTGAAATTGGACAAAAGGCAGCAGAGGAGAGTAAGGAAGAAATAGCACAAGCTATAAAAGGTGCAGATATGGTTTTTATAACCGCAGGTATGGGTGGAGGAACTGGTACCGGTGCAGCGCCTGTTGTAGCAGAAATTGCTAAATCTTTAGGTATATTAACAGTGGGAGTAGTAACAAAGCCCTTTCCTTTTGAAGGAAGAAGAAGGATGCTTCACGCCAATATGGGGATAGATAACCTCAAGAAAAGAGTGGATACTCTTGTAACAATCCCTAATGAAAGACTTTTAAATATGGTAGACAAAAAAACTACTCTCTTAGATTCTTTCAAATATGCTGATGATGTACTTAGACAAGGAGTTCAGGGTATATCTGATCTTATAACTATTCCTGGACTTGTTAATCTGGATTTTGCAGATGTTAGAGCAATAATGCTTGATAAGGGATTAGCTCATATGGGAGTTGGACAAGGTAAAGGTGATGAAAGAGCTGCTGAAGCTGCAAAAGAGGCTATTACTAGTCCTTTACTTGAGACATCAATAGTTGGGGCAACTGGAGTTCTTTTAAATGTAACTGGTGGTATGGATCTTGGTCTTTTGGAAATAAATGAAGCAGCGGAGATTGTACAGCAAGCAGCTGATCCCGATGCAAATATAATTTTTGGTGCTGTTATTGATGAAAATCTTAAAGATGAAATAAGAATTACAGTAATAGCAACAGGTTTTGAACAGGAAAAGGAACAGATGAAAACTACAGAGAAGAAACCTCAGGAAACTCCTGTAAAGAGTATTGAGGAAGAAATTTCTGAACCAACCTTTACTGAAAAAGAAGGGGATTTAGATATACCTGCTTTTTTGAGAAGGCAGAGAAGATAATTATAACTGATATCTTTAAGCGAAGGAGTGAATCCTTCGCTTTTTTATACTAAATAATTAATGAATATAGCACACAAAGGTTATCATTACTACTGTATGATAGCCTTTGTTTTTTAGTATATTTTTAAAGTTTTATGTAATATTTTAACCTATAAAAAAATAATCAATGCAGTAAAAATGACAAAAAAATGCTGAACCAAGCTATATAATTAAGACTATAGAAGGTGAGGTAATGATAATATATATTGATATTCTCATTATGGAAAATCACTTGGTAAATCTATTTTTTCTTGTTATTACAGCTAATCTCCTAAAAATAAAGAAAAGCTATATTAGAATGCACATTGCAAGTCTTTTTGGAGCAATCTATACTCTGAGCTATTTTATTCCGTGGCTAAGCTTTCTTAAGGTAGCACCAATAAAGCTTGCATTTCCAATGATAATCTTAGCTATTGCTTTCAAGATTAAGAATTTTAGATTAATGCTAAAGGGATGGCTTATATATATATTTCTATCTTTCCTCTTAGCTGGTTTATGTTTTTCTATGGAAATGGGGTCTTATTCATTTTTTAGTGGTCTGATAGTTGAAAATGTCAGTTATAGAGGCATTCTTTTAGGTATAATAATTATTTTGCTCTTAGGGGAGAGAGTTGTAACATACATTAAAGATAGGATTATTTACCAAGGATACTTATTCAAAATCCAAATAAAACACCACGGATATAATAAAAGTTTTTCTGCTTTTTTAGATTCGGGAAATGAACTTAGGGAGCCAGTGACTAACCTCCCCGTTATAATTCTTGAGGGAGAAGCAGCAGGAAAGGAACTTAAGGAAGAAAGATGGGAGTACTTAATCCCTTATAGATTAATAGATGGTGGTATAGGAAATCTCCATGGCTTTATACCACAGGAAATAATACTATGGAGAGGAAAAGAATTTGAAAGTGTTAGAGCTGTTGTATGCATAACTAAAGAAACGCTAAGTAAAGAGAAGGAGTTTAGTGCATTATTATCAAGAGGAATAGTATAGGAGTGTTATTATGTTTGATCTAAGAATATTTATTAATAGGCTATTCATTAAAGTGAAATTATTTACTAAGAAGCTATACTATGTGGGGGGGAATGATGCTCTACCACCACCGCTTACAAAGGATGAGGAAGAAAGCTTTGTTAACATGCTAATGGAGGGTGAGGAAGGAGTTAGGAGTGTCCTTATTGAAAGAAACCTAAGGCTCGTTGTCTACATAGCCAGAAAATTTGAAAATACTGGAGTAGGGGTAGAAGATCTAATTTCCGTCGGTACCATAGGCCTTATAAAAGCTGTTAATACCTTTAATCCCCAAAAAAAAATCAAGTTAGCTACCTATGCATCAAGATGTATTGAAAATGAAATATTAATGTATCTAAGACGTAATTCTAAGGTAAAGGCCGAAATTTCCTTTTATGAACCTTTAAATATTGACTGGGATGGTAACGAGCTACTGCTATCAGATATACTAGGCACGGATAATGATATAGTTTATAATCTCATAGAAGATGAGGTGGATAAGGAGCTTCTTTTCACTGCTATGAAGAAGCTTAATGAAAGAGAAAAGGAGATAGTTAAACTTCGGTTTGGCTTATTTGGTAGCAAAGAGAAAACTCAAAAAGAAGTGGCTGATATGCTGGGGATATCCCAGTCATATATATCCAGATTAGAGAAGAGAATAATAAGAAGATTAAAAAAAGAAATTAGCAGAATGGTATAAGTATGTCTTTAGTATAAATTTCATTCCTCAGGAGATAATTCTAATAAAGCTTTTATTACTTCTGAAAGGAATGAGCTTAAATGATGATTAATAAGGTGGAGATTTGCGGAGTAAATACCTCAAAGCTTCCAGTTCTAAAAGAAGCTGAAATGAAGCGGCTTCTTTTAGTGATGAAGGAAGGAAACACTGAGGCAAGAGAAACATTTATTAAGGGAAATTTAAGGCTTGTATTAAGCGTTATTCAACGATTTAATAATAGGGGAGAAAATGTTGATGATTTGTTTCAGGTAGGATGTATAGGACTGATGAAGGCAATTGATAATTTTGATTTAAGCCAAAATGTAAGATTTTCAACCTATGCAGTACCGATGATAATTGGAGAGATAAGAAGATATTTAAGAGATAATAATTCCATACGAGTAAGTAGATCCTTAAGAGATATTGCTTATAGGGCACTTCTTGTTAGAGATAGACTAGTTAATGAAAATAATAAGGAACCTACCATTTCTCAGATTGCAAAAGAATTAAATATTCCTAGAGAAGAGGTTGTTTTTGCTTTAGATGCTATCCAGGATCCTGTGTCCTTGTTTGAGCCAATATACCATGATGGTGGTGATGCTATTTATGTTATGGATCAGATAAGTGATAGCAAAAACCTCGATGATTCCTGGCTTGAAAATATAGCAATTAGAGAGGCTATGAAGAAGCTTAATAACAGAGAAAAATTAATACTTACCTTAAGATTTTTCAATGGACGAACACAGATGGAGGTTGCGGAAGAAATAGGAATATCTCAAGCTCAGGTGTCTAGATTAGAGAAAACGGCATTGCGTCATATGAAGAAATATGTTTAAGAGCCCCTAGGCTCTTTTTTCTTTAGAAAATAAAACTATTGAATTATTACAATAATTAATAATGTAATTTATCCTTATGTATAATATATGTGTCCCTTACATAGTATTAATTAATAAAATAATACTTTAAAGATAATCTAGATAAATAGCTTTAAGTTGGAGGGGGATAAATGGAAAACTCATTATTTTCAATTAACAATATAAGATCAATGGAAGTTATAGACATAACCTTAGGAAGAAAGCTTGGTTATATTAAAGATTTAAAGATTGATTGTCAGGACTGCAAAATATTATCTATATTAATACCTGTTAGCAAAAATAATTGGTTAAGCAAATTCGAGCTTATGGAGATTCCATGGGATGATATAGTTAAAGTAGGTGTAGATGTAATTTTAGTAAAAGGAGAAGGGGAAATTAACGGGAATAACTAGATATTATTAATATATAAAGGTATAATATATTTAACTACAAAGGAAGGAAGTGAACCGATGAAGTGTCCATTTTGTTCTTACGAAGAAAGTAAAGTAGTTGATTCCCGTTCAACAGAGGATTATACAGCTATTAGACGAAGAAGAGAATGTTTGAAATGTGCAAAGAGATATACTACCTATGAAAAAATTGAAGATATACCTATTCAAGTTATTAAGAAGGATTTAACAAGGGAAAATTTCGATAAAAATAAAATTATAAATGGGCTTATTAAAGCATGTCAAAAGAGACCTGTTTCTTTAACACAAATAGAAAACATCGCTTCACAGGTGGAGAAGGTGCTAAGCAATCAGATGAATCAAGAGGTTAAATCGGACTTTATCGGAGAATTGGTAATGGAGAGATTAAAGAAGATTGATGAGGTATCCTATGTAAGATTTGCATCTGTATATAGACAATTTACAGATGTTAATACCTTTATGGAAGAAATCAGAAATCTCATGAATAAGTAGTAAGTCAGACCTTTTTGGGTTTGACTTTTTTCTTTAAGGATTAGGAGGCGTTATATGGAAGTTATAGATGTTCAGGGGGACGTATTTCTAAAGGATTATATAAAAGGTGCTAATTTTATTTTTTCTACAGGAGAAAAGGGGTTAGATATAAATATCAATAATATTAATGCAAAAAAGGAATTACTTATAGATCATTTTTCTTTAAAAGATATAGGTTATATAAGGCAATGCCATAGTGATACAGTAGGTAACTATAATGGAGAGGTTATTATTGGAGATGGCTTAATAGGACATGAGTCACTGGTAGCTCTAGGTGTTTTTACTGCAGATTGTGTTCCCATATTAATTTGTGACATAAAAAAACAGGCAGTTGCAGCTATACATAGTGGCTGGAAGGGAACATATAATAATATTGTTGTTAAAGCTATTGAAAAGCTAATTAAAGATGAAGGGTCATTACTTGAGAACATAATCATATATATAGGACCACATATAAAGAGCTGCTGTTATGAGGTTAGTGAAGACCTTAAAAGAAACTTTATAAATAAAGGTTTTTCTTCTACTAATTTTGATAATAGAAATCTTAGCTTATCTTCATGCATAAAGGATAGCCTTTTAAATATTGGGGTGAATAAGGATAATATTTATGAAGCTCAGTATTGCACAAGATGCTCTAAGGATATTAAATTTAATTCCTATAGAAGAGATGGAGAACATAGTGGAAGAAATTATTCTTTCGTCTTTTTTAGCTAGAAATCTATTTGATTATAATTAGGTGGTAACTGTGCAAATTGTTGACTATACCTTATAATTAAGGTAATATAACTTAATGATAACGGTTATGAGGAGTGTATATATGAACAATATAATATCCAAGGTAAAACCCGAAAGCATAGCCATGGAATTAGGTGTTGAAGTTGGCGATAAACTCATTTCAATAAATGATAAAGAAATTGAAGATATATTAGATTATAAGTTTTTAGTTGCTGATGAATATTTAACTATGAATATTGAAAAGATGGATGGAGAAATATGGCAGCTGGAAATCGAAAAGGACTATGATGAAGAGCTCGGATTGGAATTTGAGAATTCTATTATGGACCAAGCGAAAAGCTGCAGAAATAACTGTATGTTCTGTTTTATAGATCAGCTTCCTAAAGGTATGAGAGAAACCTTATATTTTAAGGATGACGATTCTAGGTTATCCTTCTTACAAGGAAACTTTGTTACTTTAACAAATATGAGTGAAGAAGATATAGATAGAATTATAAAATACAGAATTAGTCCAATAAATGTTTCTGTCCATACTACTAATGGGGAGCTTAGAAAAAAAATGCTCAATAACCGCTTTGCTGGAAATATATATAGTAGATTGAAAAGGTTAGCTGATGCGGGAATAACTCTAAATGCTCAAATTGTTACAATACCAGGAATCAATAATGGAAGTGAGCTAATTAATACAGTAGAAGATTTATTTAAGCTTCATCCAAGTCTAGAAAATGTTGCTGCTGTACCAGTAGGCATAACAAAGTTTAGAGAAGGTCTTAAAGAGATTACTCCTTTTAATAAGGAAAGTGCTAAGGAAGAGATAGAAAGGGTCAAAACTCTCCAGGATAAATTCTATAAAATAATAGGGGAGCCATTTATAAGATTATCCGATGAATTTTATGTCCTTGCTGAAGAAGAAGTGCCTGAAAAGGATTTCTATAATGGCTTTAATCAACTAGAAGATGGAGTTGGAATGATCAGGATTCTTAGAGAAAATATAAGCAGGAATATTTCTGACCTTGATAAGAATCTAAGAGGTTCCTTTACACTAATAACTGGAACCTCCGGATACAAGGAGCTTCTTTTGGTATCTGAAGCCATAGAGAAGGAAAATAAAGAAATTCAAATAAAAGTTCTAGAGATTGTAAATGACTTTTTTGGGGAGAGCATAACAGTGGCAGGACTTCTTACAGGCAGAGATATAGTAAGAGCACTAAAAAACAATAACATAAAGGGTAAGGTTATAATGCCAAGGAATATGCTTAGAGCTGGAGAAAAAGTTTTCCTAGATGATATGACAATAGAAGATATAGAAAGGGATACTGGTTCCAATATTATTGTAGTAGATTACACTGGTGAAGATTTAATTGATTGTATTAACAAGGAGCTAAAGGAGGAAGTTAAATGGGTAAACCAATAGTAGCAATTGTAGGAAGGCCAAATGTAGGAAAGTCTACATTATTCAATAAGTTAGCAGGAAAAAGAATATCAATAGTAGAGGATAAGCCAGGAATAACACGAGATAGAGTCTATGCTGAAGCAGAATGGTTAAAATATAAATTTACTATTATAGATACTGGTGGTATTGAACCTGAGAATGGTGATGTTATTTTATCTCAGATGCGTAGACAGGCTGAAATTGCTATTGATACAGCGGATGTGATAGTTTTTATCGTTGATGGTAAGGAAGGCATAACCCCTGCTGATTATGAAGTATCACAGATGCTGAGAATGAGCAATAAAAATGTAGTGCTTGTGGTTAATAAAATTGATTCAATTAATGAAGAGAACAATGCATATGAGTTTTATAATTTGGGAATAGGTGATCCTATAACCATATCTTCTACTCAAGGATTAGGCCTTGGCGATATGCTTGATAAGGTGGTTGAGGGCTTTAAGGGTTATGATGAAGAAGAGGAAGAGGAAGAAATTATAAAAATAGCAGTAGTAGGTAAACCAAATGTGGGTAAGTCCTCACTAATTAATAAGCTTTTAGGCGAGGAAAGAGTTATAGTTAGCAATGTACCAGGAACTACTAGAGATGCTATAGACAGTAGATTAGAAACAGAACTTGGAAAGTTCTTGCTCATTGATACTGCAGGGCTTAGAAGGAAAAGCAAGGTTAAAGAAGAGGTGGAAAGATACAGCGTTGTAAGAACACTTACTGCTGTTGATAGATCCGATATATGCATCCTAATAATAGATGCTCAGGAAGGGGTAACAGATCAGGATGAAAAGATTATTGGTTATGCCCATGAGCAAAAAAAAGCAATAATGGTAATAGTAAACAAGTGGGATCTTATAGAGAAAGACGATAAGACCATGGATAAGTATAAAAAAGATATAGAGGCAAACTTGAATTTTATCAGCTATGCCCCATACCTATTTATATCTGCATTAACAGGGCAGAGAGTACATAAGGTATTGAACTTTGCAAAACTTTGTTACAGTAACTATTCTAAGAGAATATCTACTGGTATATTAAATGAGGTAGTAAATCGTGCAGTGCTAATGAAAGAACCTCCGGTTGTTGGTATAAAAAGGCTTAAAATATATTATGCAACTCAGGTTGCAACGAAGCCTCCAACATTTATTTTCTTTGTTAATGATCGAAGTGCACTCCATTTTTCTTACGAGAGATATTTAGAAAATCAAATTAGAGATAGCTTTGATTTTAGAGGAACGGGGATTAAGATAGAATACAGGGAGAGGAAGGAGTAAAATGAATAAAATTGCTTTTTTAGGTGCAGGCAGTTTTGGAACTGCTCTTGCGATACACTTAGCAAATAAAGGTGAAACGATCAGCATATGGGACAGAAAAATAAATGTTGTAGATGAGATAAATAATCTAAGAAGCAATAAAAAATATTCGAAAGATGCTCTAATTCCTTCCTCCATTACAGCATATGAAGATATAAGAGAGGCTGTAAAGGGATGCAATTATGTAGTTTTATCTGTACCATCTCATGCCATAAGAGAAGTTTGCAGGCTTATTAAGGGAGCCGTTGAAGAAAATTCTGTCATAATAAATATTGCAAAGGGAATTGAAGAAAGCAGTAAAAAAAGGTTATCCCAAGTAATAGAAGAAGAGCTAAACTTTCCTGTAGCTGTTATTTCTGGACCTAGCCATGCTGAAGAAGTCCTACTTGAAATGCCTACGACAGTAGTTGTTTCATCCAAGGATATGGTTCTTGCTGAAAAAGTTCAAGATTTATTTATGAGCAATAATTTTAGAGTTTATACCAATGACGATCTTATCGGAATAGAAATAGGCGGATCTGTAAAAAACATAATAGCACTTGCAGCTGGAGTTTGTGATGGTATAGGCTACGGAGACAATGCTAAGGCAGCATTAATGACTAGAGGAATGAAGGAGATAATGAGAATAGGAGAGAAGCTTGGAGGCAGGGCTGAGACCTTTTCAGGACTAACGGGTATGGGAGACCTTATAGTTACCTGTACTAGCATGCATAGCAGAAATAGAAGAGCAGGAATACTTATTGGAAAAGGGATGACACTTGAAGCTGCAATTAATGAGGTTGGCACTGTAGTAGAGGGGGTAAAGGCATGTAAAGCATTCTATGAGCTAAAGGAAGAGCTTCAAGTAGATATGCCTATTACTCATGTGCTCTATAATGTGCTATTTATGTCTAAGTCACCAGAAAGTGCTGTGGAAGAGCTTATGAATAGAGATAAAAAGAACGAAGCTTATTGATTAGCTAGTATTTATATGTAGTGCCCTTTGGGCACTTATTTTTTTAAAAAAATCCTGGAGACCTTCAATTATTATCATATATCTCCATATTTTTGAGTATATATGTATTGTTAATATTAAGTTATATTATAGGGAGGTATATCTTGGATAATTTTAACATATACAAAGATATAGCTGAAAGAACCCAAGGAGACATTTATGTAGGCGTGGTAGGACCCGTTAGGACTGGAAAATCTACCTTCATAAAGAGATTCATGGATATGATGGTTATACCAAAAATAGAAAACAGCTATAAAAAAGAAAGAGCAAAGGATGAGCTTCCACAAAGCGGATCAGGTAAAAGTATCCATACTACAGAGCCTAAATTTGTTCCTAATGAAGCTGTAGAAATAAACGTAGGCGATGGAATTAAATTTAGAGTTAGATTAGTAGATTGTGTAGGGTATATAGTCAAGGGAGCCTTAGGGTATCTAGAGGGAGAAAATCCTAAAATGGTAACTACTCCATGGTTTGAATATGAAATTCCTTTTGAAGATGCAGCAGAGATTGGAACAAGGAAGGTAATAAATGATCATTCTACCATTGGATTGGTAGTAACTACTGATGGTTCCATAACAGATATACAAAGAGGAGAGTACCTTGATGCAGAGGAAAGGGTTATTAAAGAGCTTAAATCAATTAATAAACCCTTTATTATTGTACTTAACTCAAAACATAAGGAAGCTGCTGAAACATTAAGCCTTAAAGATGAGCTGGAAGAAAAGTATGACGTTCCTGTAGAAGTGATGGATGTACTTAACATGAATGAAGAGGACGTAAAAGGATTATTTAAACGAGTACTTAAAGAATTCCCCATAAAAGAAATAAATATTGATATGCCTGAGTGGATAGAAAAGCTTGAGCCAAATCACTGGCTAAAAAGAAACTTTATTAACATAGTTAAAGATATGGCGAAAAACATATTTAGAGTACGGGATATAAAAAGCTTCTTAGAGGGTATGAGAGACAACGAGAACTTAGGAAGCACTGATATCGCTGAAATGAATATGGGTGAAGGTACCGCAAGAGTTTCTCTTAATCCTAAACCGGGAATATTTTATGAAATTTTAAGTGAAATATGTAACCTTAAAATTAGCGGAGAAAATGAACTTCTAAGTACCATGAAAATACTTCATGAGGCAAAGGTAGAATATGATAAAGTTGCTGATGCCCTAAGAGATGTAAAAGAAACTGGATATGGGATGGTAGCACCTCAATTACTTGAAATGAAGTTTGAGAATCCTGAAAAGGTTCAGAGTAGAAACAAGCATGGTATAAAGCTTAAGGCTAGTGCGCCCAGTCTTCATTTTATCAAATCAAATATCCAAACGGAAATTACACCTTATGTTGGAGAGGAAAAAGAAAGTGAGGAGCTTGTTAAGACACTTCTCGAGGAATTTGAAAGTGATCCAAATAAGTTCTGGCAAACAAATATATTTGGAAAATCCTTAGAAATTCTTGTAAAAGAAGGGCTACAGAATAAGCTTCATAGGATGCCTGAGGATATACAGGTAAAGATTCAAAAAACCTTAGAAAAAATTATAAATGAGGGTAATGGAGGACTTATTTGTATAATCCTCTAGATAGAAATTATTAAATGTTCCTTTAATGATTGGAGGGGATATATATCCCCTCTGAAAAAGTTTTACTTAAATATATAATATCCTTGATTATTTATAAAAAAACTATTATAATATTTTATGTGCTAGAGAAACCACTTATATAATAAGTAAATATCTGGGTATGGCGCAGTTGGTAGCGCGCTAGACTGGGGGTCTAGAGGTCGCAGGTTCAAATCCTGTTACTCAGACCAAGGAAACCGTAAAGGCTTGTAAAGTGAGCTTTTACGGTTTTTGTGGTTTTGGGGATGTTGTCCACTGGTGCTAGAATGGGAGATAGTATAAATGACCTTCTTATGTTCATGCAAAAACTCTTCATCACTTATTTTCCCAAAAAGTAATACTAAGAGATTAAAATCTAAAGACGATTTTTTGACAAAAATTTGTCAATCTACTATAATATTTATAAGGTTATGAATTTTTTATAAATAATAAAGGAGATGGAGAAAATGGGGATTTTTGATGGAAAGGTAGCTATCATTACCGGTGGTGGAAAAGCAAAATCCATTGGTTATGGAATAGCTGTTGCCTATGCTAAAGAAGGGGCAAGTTTGGTTTTAACTGGAAGGAACGAGCAGAAATTGTTAGACGCAAAAGAAGAACTGGAGCGTCTTTATAACATTAAGGTTTTAGCTCTACCGGCTGATGTCACTCCCGATGATGAATCTGAAGATATAGTAAAGCAGGTAATTCAGAAGACTATAGATACCTTTGGTCAAATTGACGTGCTAATAAACAATGCTCAGGCATCTGCTTCAGGGATTCCGTTGGCTATGCAGACTAAGGAGCATTTTGATTTGGGTATATATTCAGGGCTATATGCTACATTTTATTATATGAGGGAGTGTTATCCTCACCTTAAAAAAACACAGGGATCTGTAATTAATTTTGCTTCTGGGGCAGGATTGTTTGGTAATGCTGGCCAGTGCTCATATGGTGCTGCTAAGGAGGGGATACGAGGACTTTCCCGTGTTGCAGCAACAGAATGGGGCAAGGACAATATAAATGTTAACGTGGTCTGTCCTCTTGCTATGACTTCCCAGCTTGAGAATTTTAAATTGTCTTATCCAGAAGCCTATGAAAAAAATTTGAAGGCTGTACCTATGGGCCGCTTTGGAGATCCTGAAAAGGATATTGGTCGTGTGTGCGTATTGCTCGGTTCCTCTGACTTCAAGTATATGTCCGGCGAAACCATCACCCTTGAAGGAGGTATGGGACTACGTCCTTAATCACAAAAATATGTGATTGAACCAATTGATGTATTATATTATTGTGAAGAATATATTCTTCCTTTGCGTCCTATGGCAAGTACTTGATATACATAATATAAAGTTCTCGGATTTAGGGTTTTGTAAACTATAATTAAGAACTATTTAAGTAAACTGCTAGGCTCATGAAGATTTCATTTTATTCAGTGATTTTAGAAGAGCTCAATATATTTATGAGTAATATAATTTTAGAATTTTGAATAAAAAAGCTTCCTATGTAAAATCTATACTTAAGGTATACATTTTAGATTGGAGGAGATAAAATGAGCCATAGCACCGGTAAAAAAGAAACAAAGAGTAAGGGGCATAGAAAAGATAAAATTAAAACTATTCACGAAGATGATATGAAAAACGAGAAACTAAATAAGTAAGCTTTAAAGCCTTGGAAAGATATTACTCTCTGAGGCTTTTTCTCTTAAAAAAATTTATATAGTTAATTTCTAATATTTGAGTTAAAATAAAACTGAACATGTGCATCCAATTGTCTTTAGGAGGAGTATTATGAAAAATATAGGGGTAGTTTTTAATGGTGGAACCATATCCATGAAGGTTGATCCAAAACTTAAAGCAGCAGTTCCCAGTCTAACAGGGGAAGAGATAATGTCTATGGTTACTGGAATTGAGAGCTTTGCAAAGTTATCTTCCTTTACATTTTCATCTATGCCAAGCCCTCACGTCACCCCAAAGAATATGTTAGAACTATCTGTTTTTATTCAAGAGCTGGTTGATAAAGACGAAATTGATGGTGTTGTGGTAACTCATGGCACTGATAGTTTAGAAGAAACAGCATTTTTCATTGATTTAACATTAAATACAGATAAGCCTGTAATTTTCACAGGTTCTATGAGAAGTAGTTCTGAGTTAGGATATGATGGCCCGTCTAATCTTGCAGCATCTATATGTACTGCAATATCTGAAGAAGCTAGAGGTAGGGGCGTTTTAGTCTGTTTTAATGGTGACCTAAATTGTGCTTCAGAGGTTGTAAAAGCAAATTCAATGGCTTTGAATGCTTTTAAAACGCCAAATTTTGGCCCCATTGGCATAGTTGATAATAATAAGGTTATGTTTTATAGGAACAGTATTAAAAAAACACCGGTAAAAATTCACAAGCTAGTTGATGAGGTTTCTTTAATTAAATGTGCTTCAGGCATGGACTCAAGATATTTAAACTTTTGTATAGAATCAGGGGATAAAGGAATAGTAATAGAAGCCATGGGTAGGGGAAATATACCACCGCTTATGGTAGAGGGCATAAAAAATGCTCTGGATAAGAACATACCTGTGGTTGTAGTGTCCCGCTGTCATGAAGGTCGTGTTTTTGCTTCCTATGGATATCCAGGAGGAGGTAAGGAACTAAGAGAAATTGGAGTGATTTTTGGAGATACCCTTTCTGGCCAAAAAGCAAGAATAAAGCTTATGGTAGCTTTAAGTCATAGGAATACAATTGACGAAATAAAGGAATACTTTGAGGGTGATTTATACAACCAATAAAAGAATGAATTATTAAGTTAAAAGTGCTGATCCTTAAATAATATAGGATACAGCCTTTTTTAATCTATAGGGATAAATATTATATTAGAATATAATATACAGTATATAAATTATGTAAACTTAATTTTATCTTTAAATATCAAAAGGTAAAACAACAACTTAAAATAGTAATAACAGAAAAAACAAATTGTTCATACATAAATTACAATATAAGTATTATAATGGTATTATGTGATATAAATTAGGCGGAAAAGAATATGGAAAAACATTATTCTTTGTTTCTAATTATAGTTTTATTTATGAGTATAATAATAGGATGGGGTAATACTAATGAATTAAAACTAGGAAAATATTCTACCGAATTAGAATACTCATGGGTAATTCTTAAAGAGAATAATTAATGTGAGATTGGATTTTTTACTAGATCCTTTAGTAGGAATTGAGACTCTTTACAAATTAGTTGAGAAATAATATCCTGTATCCCGCTTAATATGAGCAACATATAAATATTAGGCTTTCTTCCGGATATTTACACGAAAAGATTGAAAATTGAAATAATGAGAAAATGAGAAAGAATTAAAGATATTTGAAGCAATTTGATAAAAGCTCTTGATAATTAAAGTATTTCTTTTGTATAATAGTATTTATGAAAAGATTGAAAGGGAGGAGTCCTTTGATGATTCACAGCATGACTGGCTTTGGCCGAGGGAGCAATACCAGTGAAAGCGGTAGGTTTTTCAATGTAGAGATTAGAAGTGTTAATCACAGATACTTAGATCTTAATGTTAAGCTTCCTAGAAGCTTATTTATCTTAGAAGAGAAAATCCGAAAGGTATTAAGTGAAAGTTTAAGCCGAGGTAAAGTCGATATTTTTATAAGTTATAAAAATCACAGTCGTTCAGATATTGAGGCAAAGGTTAATAATAGTTTAGCAGATAGCTATTATAATTCTCTTATGGAATTAAAAAAAAGATTTAATATTAAAGATGATATAAACATTTCTCTAATTGCCAAATTTCCTGATGTAATTTATACTGAGGAAAAAGAGGAGAACATGAATGAAATCTGGGAGGAGCTTTCTCCAGCATTAACTAATGCCTTAAGCCTTCTTAAAGACATGAGAGTAAGAGAAGGAGAGAAGCTTAAGAGTGATATCCTTGAAAAGTGCCAAAGAATTAAAGATAATGTAAATGATATTGAAAGTCTATCACATAAAGTGCTTTCAGATTATAAAGAAAAACTTGAGGGAAGACTAAAAGAGCTTTTACAAAACATTCCTCTAGATGAAAATAGGGTTAGCCTTGAGCTTGCACTTTTTGCTGACAAGGCAAGTATAGATGAAGAAATCACTAGGCTTTATAGTCATATAGATCAGCTTACAAATACCTTAGAATCTTCCGAGCCAATTGGTAGGAAACTTGACTTTTTGGTGCAGGAAATGAATAGAGAAGCTAATACTATAGCTTCTAAGTCATCTGATATAGAAATAACAAACTTCGCTCTTAATATTAAGAATAATATAGAGAAAATTAGAGAACAAATTCAAAACATTGAATAACTGGAGGGATAAAATGAATATAAAATTAATAAACATTGGTTTCGGGAACATAGTTTCTGCTAATAGACTAGTCGCCATTGTAAGTCCTGAATCTGCACCTATAAAAAGAATCATACAAGAAGCAAGAGATAGAGGTATGCTAATAGATGCAACCTATGGAAGACGTACTAGAGCTGTTATAATAACTGACAGTGATCATGTAATTTTATCTGCGGTTCAGCCAGAAACTGTAGCACATAGATTATCCTCTAAAGATGAAGTGGCTGAAGAGGTTGATGAATAATGACCCAAAAGGGCTTACTTACCATAATCTCAGGACCTTCAGGGGCTGGAAAGGGTACTATTTGTAAGAGTTTTGTACATAAGAATAATTGCTATATATCAGTTTCTGCCACTACCAGAGCACCTAGAGAAGGAGAGGTTGATGGAGTAAATTACTATTTCCTTTCTAGAGAAGAATTTTTAAATAAGGTAAAAGAAGATGACTTTTTAGAATATGCTGAGGTTTATGGAAATCTTTATGGCACACCAAAGTCAAAGATTGAGGATATATTAAATACTGGCAAAGACGTAATCCTAGAAATTGATATACAAGGTGCGATGCAGGTTAAGGAAAAAGTTCAGCAGGGTGTTTTTATATTCATTATGCCTCCATCTATGGAAGAATTAAAGCAAAGAATCATTAAAAGGGGAAGTGAAACGCCAGAATCCCTAACTAGAAGATTTGCTTCGGCTTTTGAGGAGATGAACTTTATCTCAGAGTATGATTATGCCGTAATTAATGATAGAGTAGAAGATGCAGTAAAAAAAATTGAGAGTATTCTTACTGCAGAAAAATGCAGAGTAGGTAGAATAATAGAAAATAATTTTCATATAAGATAAGGAGTGAAAAAATGCACAATTCCATGATTAACCCATCAATAGTTGATCTTTTAGAAAAGGTTGATAATAGATATTCATTAGTAATAGTAACATCTAAACGTGCAAGACAGCTAATTGATGGAGCAGATAAATTAACTGATGTTAAATCAAATAAAGCTTTGACAATAGCTATAAATGAAGTTAATGGAAGACAAATAAGCTATGAAACCTTGAAAGAAGGTTATAAATAAAAATGAATGGAAAATGCATAGTTATAGGAGTAACGGGAGGAGTTGCAGTATATAAGGCCTTAGATATAGTTAGCAGGCTAAAAAAGCTTGAATATGATGTTCATGTAATTATGACAGAGTCTGCGACTAAGTTTGTTACTCCTCTTAGCTTTCAATCATTAAGTCAGAATTTGGTTATTTCGGATATGTTTCAGGAACCAAGAGCCTGGGAAATTCAGCATATATCTTTAGCAAAGAAAGCGGATTTAATACTTGTGGCACCAGCTACTGCAAATATAATTGGCAAGGTTGCTAATGGCATTGCTGATGATATGCTTTCAACAACAATTATGGCTACTACAGCACCGGTGGTTTTTTCTCCTGCAATGAATACACAGATGTATGCAAATCCAATAGTACAAAATAATATTAATAGACTTAAAGATTATGGCTATAAATTCATTGAGCCCTCTGAAGGGAGATTAGCCTGTGGTGATCTAGGTAAGGGAAAGCTCGCTGATACTGACCTTATAGCTATGGAAGTACATTCTCTTCTTTATGATCCTAAGGACCTTATTGGTAAAAAAGTACTAGTTACCGCAGGACCTACAGAAGCACCTATAGACCCGGTACGCTGCATTACCAACCATTCCAGTGGCAAAATGGGATATTCTATTGCTGAAGAAGCTAGAGATCGTGGAGCTTTTGTGACATTGATAACAGGACCTTCAAGCATTAATGCCCCATGGGGGATTGATGTAATAAATGTTAGGACTAATGAGGAAATGCTAGATTCCACTCTTGATTTATATGATGAAATGGATATAGTAATTAAAAGTGCTGCTGTTTCAGATTTTAAGGTGAAAAATTACAGTAACGAGAAAATCAAAAAGAAGGAAGAAGGATTAACTCTAGAACTAGTTAAGGATAGAGATATATTAAAAATCCTTGGTGAAAGAAAGAGACAACATATTCTTGTTGGCTTTGCTGCTGAGAGTAATAATCTTTTAAAATATGCGAAGGATAAACTTAAAAATAAAAATTTGGATTATATTGTTGCCAATGATATAACACAAAAAGATGGTGGCTTTAATTCTGAAGATAATAAAGTTACAATTCTTTCAAGCCAGGGTGAAACACTAGAGCTCAATAAAATGAATAAAAGAGCTGTAGCTAAAAATCTTTTCGATTTTATTATGAAAGAGCGCTAAGGCGCTTTTTTTCCGCCTAAGGAGGTAAATCCAGCGGTGGGTTTTTTATATTTATAAGTAAGGATGTGAAGGGAATGTTTGCTGGAATAGTTGTAAATAATGAGTCAGTCTCCTTAGACAGAATATTTACCTATAGAGTACCTGAAAAACTTCAAAATGAGATATCCATTGGTCAAATGGTGAATATACCCTTTGGAAAATCCAATAAGCTTATATTAGGCTTCGTTTTTTCCCTTAAGTATAATAATGAAAGTGAATTTAAAGGTATAAAAGATGTGCACTCAATAAAAGATGGCACAGAGCTTTTTAATATTACTCACTTACCAATAATAAATTTCATGAGAGAAGCATATCTTGCTACTTATTTAGAATCTATAAAATTACTTTTACCTCCAGGAATAGTTAATGGTTCTAAAAGAAAAACTAAAGCAGTTTTATATACCGTTAATCCTTTAGGTGAAAAGTATAATAGAGAACCTTATATAAGTATTTACAGAGAAGTTAGTAAAAATCCCGGAAAATATATAAAGAATGAATTGAGTAATGTATTTGGGGCATCCTTAAGCTCAATAAATACTCTTATAAAACATGGATATTTAAATACTGAGGATAAAATTGTTAACAGATATAGCAAAAGGGAATATGCTGCTTATGACAAGCGCAAGCTTAATGATGAGCAATTTAATGCCTTACGAGATATTATTGATAGCAAAGACAATCTGTTTCTTCTTAAGGGAGTTACAGGTAGTGGCAAGACAGAAGTGTATATGAATTTGGTGGAATACTATATCAATGAAAATAAGAGTTCAATAATATTAGTTCCAGAAATATCTTTGACCCCTCAGATGGTGGAGAGATTTAAAGGACGTTTTGGGGGAGATATAGCAATATTTCATAGTCGCCTATCTGAAGGAGAAAGAATAGACGAGTGGTATAGAGTTAAGCAGGGGAAGGTAAAGGTTGCTATTGGAGCAAGGTCTGCTTTGTTTCTTCCCTTTAGCGATTTAGGACTTATAATTATTGATGAAGAACACGAAAGTAGCTATAAGTCTGACAGTGATCCTAAATACCATGTAAGAGATGTAGCAAAATTCCTAAGTTCCTCTTACAAATGTAAGGTGGTCTTTGGTTCTGCAACTCCAAGTATAGAAACATACTTCGAGGCCATGAAGGATGAAATAAAATTAATTGAACTTAAAAATAGAGTTGACGGCATTTCTATGCCCTTAATTACCTTAGTTGATATGAGGGAAGAGCTGGCCAATAATAATCGTTCCATTTTCAGTAAACTGCTCTATGAAGAAATTAACCTTCGATTAAAGAAGAAGGAACAAATAATTTTGTTTTTAAACAGAAGAGGATATTCTACCTTTGTTTCCTGCAGAAAATGTGGCTATGTCTTTAAGTGTCCTAATTGTGATATATCACTTACTTATCATACAAATGGGACTTTAGCATGTCACTACTGTGGTTTTCAAGAACCTTCCAGGAGCACATGTCCTAGCTGCTCCAGCAAATATGTTAAATATTTTGGAATTGGAACTGAGAAGCTTGAGAAGGAAATCTTAAATACCTTTCCAGAAGCTAGAACAATCAGAATGGATTTTGATACTACAAGAAAAAAAGATTCCTATGAGGAAATTTATAACTCCTTTAAGAAAGGTGATGCAGATATTCTTTTAGGTACTCAGATGATTGCAAAAGGACTAGATTTTCCAAATGTAACCTTAGTAGGTGTAATTTCTGCGGATTTGTCCTTGAATCTTCCAGACTTCCGTTCTTCAGAAAGAACCTTTCAGTTAATCACACAAGTTGCAGGAAGAGCTGGGAGAGATAAGAAGCTTGGGAAGGTAATAGTTCAAACCTATACTCCTGAGCATTATAGTCTTCAGTTTGCTAAAAATTATGATTACGAGGGATTTTACAAAGAAGAGATTAAAATTCGTGATTTTATGGGTGACCCTCCCTATTCTAAAATACTCTTAATAAATCTAAGTGGAGAAAAAGAAGAGCTTCTTATAAGAAGAATAAATGATCTTGCAATAAAATTAAAAAATAAATTTGCTTCTAATAATTATTCCATATTAGGTCCGTCTCCCTGCAGTATTTCTAAAATTAAAAATATGCACAGATGGCAAATCATATTTAAGGGAGACATTGAAAAGTCATTAGCTGCAGATATTAAAAATGCGGTCTATACCTTGCTAAAGGACGTATATAGTGATATAAGAATAAATATAGATATAAACCCAAATAGTTTATTATAATATAAATAGGAGGTAAGCTTTTATGGCTTTAAGGAATATAAGAACAATAGGCGATGATGTACTAAGAAAGAAATGCAAAAAAGTAGAGGTAATAAATAAGAGAATTGAGACTCTTATTAATGATATGTTTGACACTATGTATGATGCTGAAGGTGTTGGGCTAGCAGCTCCTCAGATTGGTATATTAAAAAGAATTTTTGTAGTTGATGTGGGAGAAGGTCCATATGTTTTTATTAACCCTGAGCTAATGGAAACAAGTGGATCACAGGTTGATATAGAAGGCTGTCTAAGCATTCCTGATGAACAAGGAGAAGTGGATAGACCAAATAATGTAAAGGTAAAAGCATTAAATGAAAAAGGCGAAGAATTTATTTTAGAGGCAGAAGGATTATTTGCTAGAGCTATATGCCATGAAAATGATCATCTTGACGGAATTTTATACATTGATAAGCTTAATAAAAAGGAGAGCTAGTGGATGAAAATTATCTTTATGGGTACTCCCGACTTTGCAGTACCTTCTCTCAAAGCTATGATAAAGGAACAAGAAGTTCTTGCGGTATTCACTCAACCAGATAGACCTAAAGGTAGAGGAAAAAAACTAGGAATATCCCCAATAAAAGAAATAGCTATAGAAAATCAATTGCCGGTGTATCAGCCTGTAAGGTTAAAAAATAATGAAGAGATGTTTTCAATAATTAAGGATTACAAGCCAGATGCTATAATAGTTGTAGCCTTTGGCCAGATCCTGCCAAAGGAGATACTAGAAATACCTAGATATGGCTGTATAAATCTACATGCTTCCTTGCTTCCTAAATATCGTGGGGCAGCACCAATTAATTGGTGTATAATAAATGGGGAAAAAGAAACTGGAAACACAACAATGTTAATGGATGTAGGTTTAGATACTGGAGATATGCTTCTTACTCAGAAGATAGAACTTAATGATACCATTACCTCTGGAGAACTTCATGATATCCTAGCAGATAAGGGAGCTTCATTATTAGTAGAAACACTAACATCTCTTGAGAATGACACCATATTACCAATAAAACAACCTGAGGGTATTGATTCCTATGCCTCTATGCTTAGCAAGGAGCTAGGAATAATTAATTGGAAAGCAAAGGCTTATGAAATTCATAATTTAATTAGAGGCCTTAATCCCAGACCTCTTGCCTTTACATATTACGAAGGTGTCCCTTTTAAAATCTATGAAAGCTCTGTTATAGATAGAAATTATAAGGATGCGCCTGGTACTATTGTAGACGTTACAAAGGAAGGTATTTTGGTATCTACAGGAGAGAAGGCCCTGCTTATTAAGAAGCTTCAGTTTCCAAATTCAAAACCTATGATGGTAAGAGACTATTTGAATGGAAATGAAATAAACACCAATATAATACTTGGAAAGGAGAATTAATATGTACTTTGACGAAACAATGCTACTTTTGATCCCTGCTCTTATTATCTCCTTTTGGGCGCAAAGCAAAATAAATTCAACCTTTAATAAATATTCTAGAGTTTATAGCAACAAAGGTTTTACAGCATCACAGGTAGCTAGAACATTATTAGATGAAGCTGGTTTACATGACATAGTAATTGAAGAAGTTAGAGGTAACCTTACAGATCATTATGATCCTAGAAACCGAGTGCTTAGACTATCACAAACAGTATATAGTAGTAGCTCAGTGGCATCTATAGGTGTTGCTGCTCATGAGGTAGGTCATGCAATACAACACAAGCAAGCTTATAAACCTTTGATAGTTAGAAATTCTATTGTACCCTTAGCTAATATAGGTTCTAGCTTTTCTTGGGGGCTATTCTTCTTAGGAATAATACTAGGATACCCAACCTTAACTACTTTGGGAATACTGCTTTTTTCAGCGGTAGTACTATTTCAAATAGTTACCTTACCAGTGGAGTTTGATGCCTCTAATAGAGCAATTACTATACTTGCTCAAAAAAATATTCTAATTAATGAAGAGCTTAGCTCAGCAAAAAAAGTCCTTAGCGCTGCAGCTATGACTTATGTAGCTGCTACACTAATGTCTATTAGCCAGCTCCTTAGGCTTATATTATTAAGCAATAGAAGGAGAGATTAAAACTAATGAAAGCAAGAGAAATCGCAGTAGATATATTAGATGAAATACTTTACAAGGGAGCATACTCTAATGTGGTCTTAGGACAATATCTTAATAAGTCACAATTAAATTCACAGGATAGATCTCTGGTAACGGAAATTGTTTATGGAACATTAAAATACAAATACTCAATTGATAAAGATATAGAGCTTTACCTATCAAAAAATATTGATACTGTAGAAAAGCATATATTGAACATATTGAGAATATCCTTTTATCAAATGAATTATTTAGATAAGATACCTGAATATGCTATAATTAATGAAAGTGTGAATTTGGCAAAAAAGCTAAACCTAGGATTGGATAAGTTTGTAAATGGAGTGCTGAGGAATCATCTTCGTAAAAAACTAAAATACTCTCCTAAAAATGAGCTAGATAGCCTTAGCTATAAATATTCTTTCGAACCTTGGATGGTTAGGCTTTTTTTAAGTCAATATTCAAAAGAAAGAGTTGTGGAAATACTTAAAGGCTTAAATAAAATACCGCCAGTGACCTTAAGAGTTAACTCCCAAAAAATTAACTATGAAGATGCTCTAGAACTTCTTGATAATATGGACTATGAGATTTTTGAAGGCAAGGTTTCACCAGATGCTATTCATATTAGGAGAGGGAGCAGTATTGAAAATAATCCTCTTTTTAAAGAAGGAAAGGTTACCGTTCAAGACGAAAGTGCTATGGTGGTAGCTGAGATTCTAAACCCTGGAGAAGGGGAAGTGATTTTTGATCTCTGTGCCGCTCCAGGTGGTAAAAGTACACATATTGCAGAGCTTATTAATGATAATGGATGTGTAAGGTCTTTCGATATTTATGAAAACAAACTTAAACTCATCCAAGAGAATGTTAAGAGGCTGGGCTTAAAATCCATATCTGTTGAAAAGATGGATGCTACAATTACGGAAAGAGAATTAATAGAAAGTGCTGATAAGGTGCTTATTGACGTTCCATGCTCTGGCTTTGGAATAATCCGTAAGAAGCCTGAAATAAAATGGAACAAAAATCTCAAGGATTTTAAAACCCTTATTGATATTCAACAATTAATAATAAAAAATGCTATAAAATATTTAAAGGTTGGAGGAACCTTAGTGTACTCTACCTGCACTCTAAATAAGAGGGAAAATGAAGAAAATGTTAGATGGCTTCTAAATAATTTTCCAGGAATGAAAATCGAAAAAATATACCTAGGAAATAGAGATAACCTCATTTATGATGATGCCGGATATATGACCATCTTACCTGATGAATACATGGATGGTTTCTTTATAGCAAAGTTTACAAAAACTGGTAGGTGAAAATGTGCAGAATATTTTAGACATTGGTACTGAAGATTTAAAGACTTGGATGGCTGATAATGGTGAAAAGTCTTTCAGAGCAACTCAGGTTTTTCAATGGATATATAAAGGTGTATGGGATTTTTCACTTATGAAAAATATAAGTAAGATAACCATTGAAAAACTTAAAGAAAACTTTACTATATCTATGCCAAAGGTTATTAAAAGGTTAGATTCAAAGGATGGAACAATAAAACTATTACTTGCCTTTGATGATGGAAACATCATTGAGACGGTAATAATGAAATATAAACATGGAAACTCTATTTGTCTATCAACTCAGGTGGGCTGTAGGATGGGATGTCGCTTCTGTGCTTCTACCCTGGACGGTAGATTAAGAGATCTTACCTCAGGAGAAATACTTTCACAAATTCTCTTATCTGAGAAACTTTTAGAAGAAAGAATTTCGAATATCGTTCTAATGGGAAGCGGTGAACCTTTAGATAATTTTGATAATGTTATTAAATTTATTTATAGAGTAAATGACTCTCAAGGGTTGAATATAGGCCAGAGGCATATAACCTTATCTACCTGTGGTCTCGTGCCGCAAATCTATAAATTAGCAGATTTAGAGTTACAAATAACATTAGCTATATCACTGCATGCATCAGAGGATAGTAAAAGACAAGCAATGATGCCCATTGCAAATAAGTACAGTATTGATGAATTGATAAAAGCCTGCAAATATTATATTGAAAAAACCAATAGAAGAATTACTTTTGAGTATGCATTAGTAAAAGGTTCTAATGATACAAAAGAAGATGCTTTAAAGCTATGTAATATTCTAAAGAATTTTCTATGTCATGTAAATTTGATACCTATTAATGAAGTATCTGAAAGGTCCTTCAAAAGATCAGAGGATAATTCTATTAGAAATTTTTATAATATACTAACTTCTAAGGGGATTGAAACAACCATTAGAAGAGAAATGGGATCAGACATAAATGCTGCGTGTGGTCAGCTGAGAAGAGGCTACATGGAATCAAATAGTTAATATAGGGGTGTTGTGATATGGTGGGATATTTATCGGATATTGGTAATTTTAGAGAGTTAAATGAAGACTACATTGATTATATTATACATAAGGATTTCAAGCTTTATATTATTGCTGATGGTATGGGTGGACATAATGCCGGAGAAATTGCCAGTAAGATGGCTGTAGAGCTAATTATGTCTTTTGTGCAGGATAACTACAATCATATAAGAAAAAATAAATTATTGATTAGTGCCATTGAATATGCTAATGAAAAAATACATGAAGCATCTTTAGATAGTATTAAATATAATGGAATGGGTACCACTGTTACCGCTTGTTTAATGATTGATGGAGATATCTTTATTGCAAATGTAGGTGATAGTTGCTGCTATCTTATTGATAAGGAAGGAATTAGAAAGGTTACTCATGATCATACATTTGTTCAGGAACTTTTAGACGAAGGTTCAATAACGGAGGAGCAAGCCTTTCATCACCCTATTAAAAACTTTATTACGCGCTCTGTGGGGACTTATAAAGACATTGATGTAGATATCTATAGGCTAAAGGATGATAACTTTAAATTTCTAATATTATGCACAGATGGTCTTTCTGATGAGGTAGAAAAGGATGATATATTAAATATTGTTAATTCCTCTAAAGATATAAATGAAAGCTGTAGTTTACTTATAAATCTTGCAAAAGCTCGTGGAGGAAAAGATAATATATCTGTGTTGATTATTGGAGGAGAGAAATAATATGATTGGGAAAATACTTGGAGATAGATATGAACTAATAGAAAAAATTGGTGAAGGTGGGATGGCAGAGGTCTATAAAGCAAAATGCCATAAGCTTAATAGATTTAATGCTATAAAAATTCTTAAAAAGGAATTTTCCACAAACCAAGAGATTGTTGACAGATTCAAACGAGAGGCTACAGCTATAGCAAACCTAAATGACAATAACATCATAGGTGTTTTAGACGTTGGTACTCAAGATGGAATTAATTATATAGTAATGGAATATGTTAAAGGCAAGACCTTAAAGGAAATAATACGTCAGAACGGAAGATTAAGTCCTAAAGAAACCATTGATATATCAATACAAATTTCTAAGGCTTTAGATTGTGCTCATAGGAATAATATTATTCATAGAGATATCAAGCCTCAAAATATTCTAATTACGCAAGATGGAACAGTAAAGGTAACAGATTTTGGAATTGCTAAATCTGTAAGTTCTGCTACAATGACTCATACTACTGCAGTTATGGGCTCTGCACATTATTTTTCTCCTGAACAGGCAAAGGGCTCTTATTTAGATGAGAGAACGGATATATATTCTTTAGGTATTGTTATGTATGAAATGATAACTGGAAAATTGCCTTTCGATGCAGATAACCCAGTGTCAATAGCCCTTATGCATATTCAGGATCCAGTTAAGGAACCAAGGGCTTATGATGAAACTATACCAGAAAACTTAAATGCTTTGATATTAAAAGCAATGGAAAAAGAACCTATAAAAAGGTATCAAAGCAGTAAGGAACTTCTATATGACTTAATCAAGATTAAAAATAATGAAAATTTTAATATAGTAAAGAAAACCTTTGATGAAGATTATACTAGAGTCATGGCACCAGTAACTGCTAAGGGTAAGCCCTCTCATACCTTAGAGGAGGATGAGGAGGATTTAGATGAGGAACCAAAGAGTAAGAAAAAAACCATTATACTTTTAGCGTTACTAGGAGTCTTAGTCCTTGGGTTAGGAGTAATGGCAGCCTACCTTATAAGTGGAAATGGTGTGAAAAATAAAGATGTTGTCATACCTTCTATTGTAGGTAAAACTGTAGAAGAGGCACAAGCAATGGTTAAGGATTTAGAACTTACCTTAAATATTGAGAAGGTTGAATCTTCAGAGAAGGAGAATACTATCATATCCTCAAGCCCTGAAGTTGGTACTACCGTTAAAAGAAATACAGCTGTAGCAGTTAAGGTTAGTGGGGGAGAATCTAAATCCCCTGTTCCTAATGTTGTAGAATTAGATATCACCCGTGCAAATAGTATGCTTACTCTTGCAGGCTTTGAAGTAGGAGAAACTACTTATGAATATCATGATACAATACAAAAAAATTATGTTATAAGCCAAAATCCATTAAAGGATACTCAATTAGTTAAGGGTAGTAAGATAAACCTCGTGGTGAGCTTAGGGAAAGAAATAAAAAATGAGCCAGTACCTGATCTATATGGAAGATCATCTGATGAAGCTAAATCACTTTTAGAAGCAAAAAATCTAGTTTTAGGTAAAGTATCTGAAGGGGAAACTACTGATAAATCTCTAGAAGGTAAGGTTATCTCCCAAAGCATACCAAAGGGTACTAGTGTTGAAGTTGGAACCAAAATAGACATAACTATAGGAAAATATAAAGCAAAAACAGTAAATCTTCAATCCTTTTTAGGTGCAGATATTAGCGATTCCAAAACTAAAAATCAATTAGAAAGCATTGCTAAAGAATATAATCTTAAATACACCTATGAAGGTATCACAGACAAAAATCCTCCAAAAGGAGCCACTATTGAGAGTATATCTCCTGAGGTTCCAAAGGAAGGAGATACAGTAACTATTGAGTTAAGTGTAGAGGAATAGTATAAAAAGTATCGGTACTGCCGATACTTTTTATATTGCATTACTTTAGAAAAAAATATACTATAAAATATATACTAAAAATTCTGGAGGTATTATGGAGGGAATAATTATTAAAGGCATTGGCGGCTTTTATTACGTAAAAACAGAAGAGGAAGTTATAGAATGTAAAGCCAGGGGGAAATTCCGTTATGATGAAGTAACACCAATGGTGGGGGATAGAGTTAATATTGCAATTGAAAAAAATAAAGGTGTCATTGAAGAGATACTAAATCGAAGCTCAAAGCTAATTCGTCCACAAGTTGCAAATGTCAGTCAGGCCTTTGTAGTCTTTGCCATAAAAAATCCTAATATAAATTTTGAACTGTTAAATAAATTTCTTCTCCAATGTGAATACAGTAATATAAAGCCAATAATATGCATAAGTAAGGTGGATTTAGCGGAGGAAGAAGAGAAAAATGAAATTAAGAGAATTTTTGATAAATATCCTTATGAATTATTATTCATCAACAGTAAAGAGGGCTCCAGTACTGATGAATTAAAAAAACATTTAACAAATAATATAACCGTTTTATGCGGTCCTTCTGGAGCAGGAAAGTCCACCCTTCTTAATAAACTCATTGGTAAAAAGCATATGGAAACTGGGAATGTTAGTGAAAAAATAGGAAGGGGGAAGCATACTACCAGGCACAGTGAGTTAGTAGAAGTGGAAAAAGGATATGTGGTTGATACTCCAGGCTTCTCCACTCTAGAGATGAATTTTATTTCTAAAGAGGAGTTAAAGGATTATTTTCCTGAGTTTCAGGAATATGAGAATGATTGTAAGTATAGAGGTTGTCTCCATTATAAGGAACCAGGCTGTAAGGTACAACTAGCTGTAGAAGATGAAGAAATAAGCAGAGAACACTATGAATTCTATATAAATTACTTAGAAGAGATATCCCAAAGGAGGAATAATAAATGGTAAAAATAGCTCCCTCAGTGTTATCAGCAGATTTTGCTAATTTAGGTAGAGATATAACTTTACTGGAAAAAGGAAAGGCAGATATTATTCATATAGATGTAATGGATGGAAGCTTTGTTCCTAACATATCTTTTGGTATGCCTATAATTAAAGCCATAAGGAAGCTTACTACCCTTCCTTTTGATGTTCATCTTATGATTAATAATCCTTCAAAATACATAGAAGAGTTTAAAAATGCTGGTGCAGATATACTGACTATTCATTATGAAGCAGAAAAACATTTAGACAGAGCTTTAGATCTTATTCATTCTTTGGGAATGAAAACCGGTGTAGCACTTAACCCTGCAACTTCCATAGATGTTTTAAAATACCTTTTGCCTAAGATAGATATGGTGCTTATAATGTCTGTGAATCCAGGCTTTGGAGGGCAAAAGTATATTGATTATAGCACTAAAAAAATTAGAGATTTAAAAAGAATGATTGAAACAGAAGGATGTAACACTCTTATTGAGGTAGATGGTGGCATTGATCCTACAAATATTAAAGAAATAGCTTCTGCTGGTGCAGATATAATTGTGGCTGGTTCTGCTGTATTCAAAAACCATGAAATAAATAAAAATATTAAAGATCTAAAGGACCAAATATAAAATGAGAATTCTAATTATTGCTGGAGGAGCCGCTCCATCTAAAGAGCTTATGCTGAAGGAATTTAACAAAAGCGATTTTGTAATTTGTGCAGATAAGGGAGGAGAATATCTAACCTCTATAAATAAACTACCTGATATGCTTTTAGGTGATTTTGATTCCATAGCTGAAGAAACCCTTAGAGAGTATGAAGTTAGAGGCGTGCTTCTTGAAAAATATCCTAGGGAAAAGAATTTTACTGATACGGAAATGTGTGTAATGAAGGCATTAGAAAGAGAGCCGGACACCTTAGTTCTTCTGGGCTGCTTAGGGAGTAGGCTAGACCATATTATGGGTAACATTGGTTTGTTAAGGCTAGCGTTAGAAAAGAAAGTAAGGGCCTTTATTAAGGATGATAATAATATAATATATCTAGCAGATAATCAAGAAAAAATAAATTGTCCCAGCGGTCAAATAATTTCCTTTCAGGCTTTCACAGAGGAAGTTAAAAATCTAACGGTTACAGGTGTTAAATATCCTTTAATGGAATATGATTTAAAGAGTTGGAGCTCTTATACAGTTTCCAATGTAGTGGAGAAGGAAGTTAATATAAGCTTTACCCATGGAATACTTATAATATTACTTTCAAAGGATTAATTTTGTTTCTAAAAATATGTATCTTTAGGTGTACAAAAGTTAATAAGTTGAATATATTATTATATAGCATGGTTAATGGGGATAATATGAAGTTTAATAGACGGTGGAAAAAGAAACTTGGAATAGCTGTTTCAGCCATAGGCTTGGGACTTCTTCTTGCTGTTTTTATGCCTTTTTGGGGATGGATTATCCTGGCAGGAGCTGTGCTTATATATGTGGGATGGAATCTAGCAGAATATAAGTAAGCTCTGTAGGAGGAGATATGAAAATAATAGCAATAAAGCTTCCGGGTTTTTTATCAAAAATTATAAGATTTTTTTTAAAAAGATAAAATAAAAAAATGCAATTGATTTTTCAATTGCATTTTTTTATTTGCTATATCGCTCTTTCAACTTTTCCAGAACGTAAGCATCTTGTACAAACGTGAACTCTTCTAGGTGTTCCATCAACAATTGCTCTTACTTTTTTTATATTAGGTACCCAGGTTCTTTTAGCTTGGCGATGTGAATGACTATACTGAACACCTGCAACAACGCCCTTATTGCATACTTCACATACTCTTGACATATTAAAAACACCTCCTTAACCACGGAAGATAAACTCTTCATTAAGACAGATTATATTCTATCACATTTTTCATAAATTTTGCAAGGAAAATATAAGTTATTCTCTATTATACCTTTATTTTTATATGTATAATATTGAATTAATGCAAATATTAATATAGAATAGACTATATCAGTAAATAAGGAGGATTAGAAATGTTAGGTTTTTCTAATGAAAGCGGCCAAATTTCATACTCAGAAGAAGTTATAGCAAAAATTGTAGGCCTATCCACTATGGAATGCTACGGCGTTGTTGGAATGGTTTCTAAGAGTGCCACAGAAGGGCTTTGGGAATTAATGAGAATTGAAAATCTCAGCAAAGGTGTAAAAATAACAAGCAAAAATGATGAGTTGTATATAAATCTTTATGTGATGATTGAATATGGAACTAAAATATCAGTTATAGCTAATAATATAATTCAGAAAGTAAGATATAACGTAGAAAACTACACTGGACTTAAGGTATCAACTATAACAGTGAATGTTCAAGCGGTGAGAGTCTAGGAGGTAAATAATGGAACACTTAAAGATAAATGGTGAACACTTTTACAATATGGTTGTTCATGCCAATAATAAGCTGGAGGAACAGAAGGAATATGTTAACTCGTTAAATGTTTTTCCAGTTCCAGATGGTGATACTGGCACAAATATGTCAATGACCTTTAGAGCAGCGGTAAAGGAAATAGAAAATAAGAATATTAAATCCATTGGAGATGCTTCAAAAATCCTTGCAAAAGGTGCTCTAATGGGTGCTCGTGGTAATTCAGGAGTTATTCTTTCTCAAATACTCAGAGGAATATCTAAAGGACTTGAAAATAAAAATGAGGTTAATGCGGAAGAATTTGCCTTTGCCCTCACAGAAGGTGCAAAATCTGCCTACAAAGCTGTAATGAGGCCTACTGAAGGCACAATACTTACAGTTGTTAGAGGCGCTGGTGAAAGCGCTGCAGCTTCAGATAAAAAAGATATAACACTATTGATGGAAGAAGTTTGTTCCCATGCAAAAATCGTTCTAGATAAAACTCCTGAAATGCTTCCAGCACTTAAAAAAGCAAAGGTAGTAGACTCAGGTGGTATGGGTCTTTTGATACTTCTTCAGGGGATGTATGAAGCTCTTAATATGGGTATAACCGCTTCAATTTCTGAAGTACATCAAGGAAGCACCAAAACTTCTGCGGCAAACAATCTTCACGATCATGAAATAACCTTTGGATACTGCACTGAATTTATAATAATCGGAGATAGTTCTAAAGCAGAAGAATTTAAAAACACCATTGGTAAATACGGAGACTCAATGATTGTTGTAGGATATGAGGATGTAATAAAAACCCATATACATACCAATGACCCTGGTATTGTTCTTGCTGAGGCTGTAAAACTTGGTGAACTTACTAAAATTAAAATTGATAATATGAGAGAAGAGCATAGAAATCTGCTAGTAGATGAAAGTCATAAAAAAATGAAGGATATGGCTGAAGCTCAAGGCTCCGTAGAAGAACAGGAAGAAGAGCCAGCTGAATCAAAAAAATATGGTTTTATCTCTGTTGCATCTGGAGAAGGTATAAAAAATATATTCTTAGATTTAGGTGTTGATTTCGTTATTGAAGGCGGGCAAACTATGAATCCTAGTACGCAGGATATTCTAGATTGTGTTGATAAGTTAAATGCAGAATATATATTTGTACTACCTAACAATAAAAACATAATAATGGCAGCAACTCAGGCAGCAGAAATAAGTGATAAGAAGCTTATAGTAATTCCAACTAAGACTATTCCACAGGGAGTTTCCTGCTTAACAATGTTTAACCCTGAGGCTGACGTAGAGACTAATGAAGCCGAATTAAAGGAGGTTATATCATCTGTAGCTACAGGCTCTGTTACTTATGCAGTTAGAGATACTGAAATGGATGGTATTGAAATTAAAGAAGGCGATATTCTTGGACTTGTGGAAGGTAAGATTAATGAAGTAGGCAATAATGCCTATGAGGTTGCAGAGAAGCTAGTTTCAAAGATGATTACCGAAGATTCCGAGTTAATCACTCTATTTTTTGGTAAGGATAGCAATGAGGAGAAGGTTAAGGAATTGACTGAAAAGTTAGAAGAAAATTATCCTGATTTAGATGTTCAATGTTATAATGGAGCACAGCCTCTGTATTACTTTATTATTTCTGTAGAATAAAAAATCGCCTGAGGCGATTTTTTTATTTGGAGGATGATTATATGAATCTAAATTTAGAAATATCAAAGTTAAAGGGAGTAGGACCAAAGACAGCAGAAGCATTGAATAAATGTGGAATATATTCCCTTATGGATTTGTTATTGTATCTACCTAGAGATTACGAAATAATTAATAATGAAATAGATCCAGAGCTCTTCAATGATAAAGAAAAGTATTCCCTTAAGTGTACCTTTATAGGAATGAAAAGCAGCCTCAGAGTAAAAAATGGCAAAATGCTTACTACTCTACTTTTTCAAGGTGGAAATTATAATATTATAGGTAAGTGGTTTAATCAACCCTACATTAAAAATTCATTTAAAAGAGGCGAAGAAGTCTTTCTACTGGGAAGAGTGAAGTTACAAGGAAATAATATTGAAATAATTAACCCAATTGTAACAAGAAATATAATACAAGAGAGATCTATTATTGCGAAATATGCCCTTAGAGACTCCTTGACCAATAAAATTATATCTAAGCTTATTCATCAAATCCTAGATAGTATTACAATAAGAGAGAACCTGCCAGAAAGAATTCTAAGCAAGTATAATATGTTACCTCTAGATACAGCAATAAGAAATATTCATTTTCCTGAGGATTCAAATCTTTTAAAAGCGGCAATTGATAGATTAAAGTTTCAAGAACTCTTTTCCTATTCCTTAAAGTTAATGAGCATTAAAGAACATCTTAGAGATAATAATAAAGGTATTCCCTTCGTTATGTCTAAGGAACTAAAGGATCTTAAAGAATCTCTTCCTTTTAAACTTACAGATGCTCAGAGCAGAGTGATAAAAGAAGTTCTTCTTGATGAGAAAAGAAGCTACCCAATGAATAGGCTTATACAAGGAGATGTAGGAAGCGGTAAAACAATCGTTGCCTTAATAGCAGCCTTTAATGTATGCTTTAACAATTACCAGGTTGCACTGATGGCACCAACTGAAATATTAGCTGAACAGCATTATATTGAGGCAAATAAACTTTTTGCTCCCTTTAATATTAAAGTTTACTTGCTAACAGGAAGCACTGGGGCTGCAAAGAAAAGGGAGATTAAAGCTTCATTGTTAAAGGATAAAGGTGTGATGGTAATTGGAACCCATGCTTTAATAGAAGAGGATGTATCCTTTAATAATCTTGGGTTAATAATTACTGATGAACAACACCGATTTGGAGTAAATCAAAGAGGAAGATTAATTAACAAAAATGCCTCTGCCGATGTCCTTGTTATGTCCGCAACTCCTATACCTAGAACACTAGCTTTATATATTTACAACGACCTTGATATATCAATTATAGATGAACTTCCACCTGGAAGAAAAAAGATTGAAACTCTCTTTTATAATTTAAATCATAGGCAGATTGGTTATGAATTAGCTGCAAAAGAGGTGAATAAAGGAAGACAGGTGTATATTGTATGCCCTCTTATTGAGGAAAATGATAAGCTTAGTTTAAAATCAATAGAGGTTCTGCATGATGAGCTTAAGAGTAAGTATTTTAATAATTTTAGTATAGGAATTCTCCATGGCAAAATGCATTCAAAGGAAAAAGAGGAAATAATGCATAGCTTCAAGGATGGATCTATTCAGGTTCTAATTTCTACCACAGTAATCGAGGTAGGAGTCAATGTTCCAAATGCTAGTGTGATGATTATAGAAAATGCTGAGCGTTTTGGCCTTTCTCAGCTTCATCAGCTAAGGGGCAGGGTAGGAAGAGGAGAGTATCAGTCCTATTGCATACTTTTAGCAAAGGCTGAAAATAATGTTACAAAAAAGCGAATGGAAATAATGACAAAAAGTAGCGACGGCTTCTTTATATCTGAACAAGATATGAAACTTAGAGGGACAGGAATGATATTCGGAACAAGACAGCATGGGGATACTGGCTTTATGATAGCAGATATATTAAGAGATTCTAATATAGTTCGTGCTGCAAATATCGAAGCTGCTTCCGTATATAATTCAGTAGCTATTGAGGATATAAATATTAAGAGAGAGATTATAGAGCAGTTAGAAGTTAATTCAAAATACATATGCTTTAATTGATTAACAATAAAATTGTAAACTGTAGTGATATATGCTAAAATTTTAATTATTAACATAAGGAGAAACTTACATGAGAATAATATCAGGAAAAGCTAAGGGGAGAAAGTTATTATCGCCTCCTACTTATGAAACAAGACCAACTCTAGATAGGATAAAGGAAGCAATGTTTAATATTATCCAAGGTTATGTACCTGATGCTGTAGTACTTGATATGTTTTCTGGTACCGGGAGTCTTGGATTAGAAGCTGCAAGCAGAGGGGCGAAGGAATGTCATCTTATTGACGCAAGCCCTATTACATATCCATATTTAAAGAAAAACATCCAACAACTTAGCTTTGAAGATTTCTGCTATAGCTATAATTCTGATGCCTACACAAATCTAAATAAGTTTGCTGATAGAAAGCTTATTTTTGATTTGATATTCATCGATCCTCCCTATTTAAAAAATATGATACCAAAAGCAATTGAAGAAATAGAGGGTAAAAATTTGTTACAGCAAGATGGAATAATAGTTACGAAAATTGACAGCTCCGAAGAAATTTATAATGGAACATCAAATATTTTACTAGTGGATAAAAGGAAATATGGAAATACAACCGTATGCTTTTACAGATATAAGGAGGATTAAAGATGCGAATTGGAGTTTATCCTGGAAGCTTTGATCCAATAACAAATGGTCATCTCAATATCATCGAAAGAAGTGCTGAAATATTTGATGAAGTAATAGTAGCAGTTTTGGTGAATGTTGAAAAAAAATCTCTTTTCACAGTAGATGAGAGAGAAGAGTTAATAAAGCGAGTAATAGCTCCTTACAAAAATGTTAAAGTGGAGAGCTTCCAAGGCCTGTTGGCAAACTATATGAAGAAAAATGATTATAGGGTAATAATTAAAGGGTTAAGAGCAATTTCTGATTTTGAATATGAGTTTCAGATGGCTCAGATTAATAGCAAGCTTGCATCTAAAGTGGAAACCTTGTTTATGATGACAGATTTGAAATACTCATATGTAAGCTCTTCCAATGTCAAACAAATGGCTAAGTTTGGTGGAGATCTTGAAGGCTTTGTTCCTTTAGAGATTATCCCTGATATAGAAAAAAAGGTGAGAGGTGAATAGCTATGGAGGTTATGCAACTATTAGAATATTTACAAGACATTGTAGAATCGGCACCTAAGGTACCTATTACAGGAAAAGCAATAATAGATAAAAAGGAGTTTATGGATATCTTAGATCAAATATTCAACTATCTACCGGATGATATCAAAAAAGCTCAATGGATAGTTGGAGAAAAAGAAAGAATTATGGCTGAAGCTAAAAAAGAATATGACACAGTAAAGAAGGATACCATGGATATGCTTAAAAGACAAGTTGAGAACCATGATATCACTAAAGAGGCCCAAATAAAAGGACAAGAGATTATTACAGCAGCTCAAAGAGATGCCAAAGCTATTAGACTAGGGGCTAGAGACTATGCTGATGAAATACTAACCCAGCTGGAGAAGGAAATAGATTTAAAAACTCAAGGTATAATTGACTGTATAAAAGATAATGTAGAAAAGATGGCTATGGACCTAACAGGAGATATATCTAACTCCACAAGTGAAATTAGAGAAAATATCAAAGAGTTAAGATCTATTAAATAAAAAAGACATAACATAGGCAATAAGGCTTAGTACCATTATAATTAACATTGGTACGAAATATAAATTTATATTCCAATATGAGGGTATATTTATAACTGCATTGCTTATGAATGCAACAGTAAATACTATATAGGATATAGCAAAGCTCACTATTCCTTGCACAAGCTTTCTTAGGGTATATCTGGTTAGATTAAAGAATTTATGCTTATAGGTAAAGGAATGTACTTGAGCTATTACAGAAAAACCGCTAAAGCTAAATAAAAAGCTTGCTAAGGAAAGCCTTATTCTTATGCTACCAGTAGTTATAGAAAGAAGATAGCTTCCATTAGTAGTTTCGATCATTCCAAGGGCGATGGAATTTATTAGTCCTTTATCAATCTTTAAAACCTTGGAAATGTAAAGAATTATATGTGTATACATTATATTATTCTTAATTACATAGGTAATAACAGAAAATAATACTATAAAACCTGCAACTGTAATGCAGGTTTTTGTTGCATCTTCAAGGGATTTTTTTAATGCCTCTCCTAGATTTGTTCTTTTACTAATAGTTATAGGAATATTAGAATCTCTTGTTATTGCAGGCTTTATTAATATGGACATTATGAAACAGGAAAGATAATTTGCAATTAATAAGAGATAGCCAAAATAGCTATTTCCTAGCATGGTTGTAGCAAAGGAACCAATAATAAAAAGAGGCCCAATATTTGAGGCAATATTAATTAATCTTAGATACTCCTCCTGAGAGATATATCCACCTTCCAATAACTCTGTGCTATACTTTGCACCAAGGGGATACCCACATAGAAAGCTAATAGTAAGCGGAAGGCTGCATTGCTTTGACAGTCGTAAGGGTGTGCAGATAATCGGTCCAATAATATTTGAATATAGTGTTATGCCATCATAAAAAATTAAGAGGTTACAAAATGTAAGAAAAGGAAAGAGAGTAGGGAATACTGCTTTAATAAAAAGCCTTAAGCCCATTAAAGCAGACTCTATACATAGGGATGGATTGCTTATAAAATATACAATAAATAATGTAAATACTAGGGTATATAAATAGTTGATCTTTTTTGTGAAAATTAGCACTGCTACAAGTACTCCAATTAATAGCAATAATATAAGCATAGTCTCCTCCCAAAGATAAATCATATTTATTTATATTAATTTTAAATTATATTTATCACAGGAGTTTATTTTATACTACAAATAAATGGGCTTTCTTAAATAGTCCTCTGATGAAGAGATTGCAGGATTTAAAATGCTGTATGCAGCGGTACTTTGCAAATCAATTTTCAGCATATCAGTAGGCTCTTTTGGAATTTTAGTAATTATATTTAAAGTGCTCTTATCTTTCATTTCCTTCAGTATAGCTCTACCTCTATCATTAAAAGCAAGAATTCTAATATAATCTGGAGCACTGTTTCTCAAGGTTTCTATAGGATAAGATTCAAAACCAATAAAATACTGACAAAGGATTCTGCTAAGTCTTGTATAGGTATATCTTTTACTTTTAGAACCTTCAATAAGGTCTTTCAAAGTAGCTGCATTTCTCACTTCATTATAGAGCTTATTGTCTAAGCCTTCTCTTACATCCGGAAGCCTATGAAGATTTTTGTTAAGTAACAATTTATATTTTAGATAAGGAAACATATCCTCTGTATGAACGAAATTGTAAAAGGCTTCATTCATGGCTTTTAGTGCTTGAAAGGTGCTATAGGGGACATAATGTGCTATAGACTCTAGTTTTCCTTCTTTAAGAACATTTCTTAAGGCTGTGGCGCTGGCATATTCAGATACTGGCATAGGGTCATTATAGCCATCTCCCACCCTTTGAAGCGTAATTGGTTTTATAGCACTTCCTCTTCTTCTCAAGGCCTTGCAATATTCTATTGCTAATATATTATTTGGAGAGTTTATTACCTTCTCCAAATTCTCATAATCTATATAGGTATCACTTTTATTGCTTAAATAAGAAATTAAAGCAATTGATCTTGCTTTGGCAAAGGGCAGACCTTCCTTAATTTTCTTTTTTAATAGTACTTTATATTCCCTAGGCTCATCCGCTAGAATATGGGCAAGCTCTTCAATTAATGTGATATCTCCGCTTTCAGAGCCAAAAGATAGGTAATCTACTATCTGAGTATCTGTGAGAATATCAATGGCTCCCTTTGCAAAAAATTCTGCTGAGGATACACTAAATACTGCAGGTAATTCTATAATAAGATCAGCTCCAGCCATAATAGCCATCTCAGCTCTCTTCCATTTATCAACGATGGCAGGTATACCTCGCTGCATAAAACTTCCACTCATTATACATACAAGGGCGTCACAGCCTGTTACTTCTTTAGTATAATTGATATGATGTAAATGACCTTTATGAAAGGGATTATATTCACTAATAATTGCAGATATCTTCATATATTCACCTTCTCTTAAGAATATATTTTTTAGGATATTCACCTGTGTATTTTTTTATGCTATAATTAACCGGAAGATTTTTAATTTATGCTTAATTTTATTCGTGAAATATTATCAAAAATCTAAGTTTATTCTTTAAAATTAGAGTTAAATAACACAGATTTATTTTAAATTGGTTGTTTTCTACGGGAAAAACCGCCATATAATTGATATATCATAATTTCTAGTTGTATGCAATTAGTATTAGAGGTATATTTATATATGTAAATAATATAGTATTGAAAGGAGAAAAGAACATGGAGCTTATGAACAAAATTTGGGAAGCAGCTAAAAGAGATAGAAAAAGAATAGTGCTTCCAGAAGGAGAAGAAGAGAGAAATCTCGTGGCTTCTCAATCAATCAAAGAAAAAGGATTAGCAGATATTATCCTAGTAGGTAATGCAGAGACTATAAAAAGCAATGCTGAAAAATTAAATGTAAAACTAGAAGGTATAAAAATTGAAGATCCTGAGACTTCAGATAATCTTTCAAAATATGTAAAAGAGTTTTATGAAATTAGAAAAAATAAAGGCATGACTATGGAAAAGGCTGAAAAAATAGTCAGAGACCCGTTATACTATGGAACCATGATGGTTAAACTAGGGGATGCAGATGGTATGGTATCTGGAGCAATTCACACAACGGGGGATCTTTTAAGACCTGGACTTCAAATAATCAAGACAAAACCTGGTGTATCTGTTGTATCTAGCTTTTTCATTATGATGGTGCCTGGCTCTAAGTATGGAGATGAAGGAATGCTTTTATTCTCTGATTGTGCAGTTAATCCTAATCCAACTGCAGAACAACTTTCATCTATAGCCATAGCAACAGCAGAAACCGCTAAAGATCTTTTTGGAATGGATGCAAATGTAGCTATGCTTTCCTTCTCTACTATGGGCAGTGCAGATCATGAGCTTGTAGATAAAGTTAGAAAAGCTACAGAATTAGCAAAATCTCAAAGACCTGATTTAAATATTGATGGAGAACTTCAGTTAGATGCTGCAATCGTGTCTAAGGTTGCCGGTCAGAAGGCACCTAACAGCCCTGTAGCAGGAAAGGCAAATGTTCTTATTTTCCCAGATTTGCAGTCTGGTAACATTGGCTATAAGCTTGTTCAAAGATTCGCAAATGCTGAAGCAATAGGTCCTGTTTGCCAAGGCTTTGCTAAGCCAATAAATGACTTATCAAGAGGATGTTCATCAGAAGATATTGTCAATGTTGTTGCTATTACTGCGCTTCAAGCTCAGAATATTTAGTTTATATAAGGGAGTGTTATAAATGAAAATACTTGTAATTAATTGTGGAAGTTCTTCATTAAAGTATCAGCTGATTGATATGGAGGGACAACAAGTTCTGGCAAAAGGTTTAGTAGAAAGAATAGGTATAGAAGGCTCAATTTTAACTCAGAAGGTTGATGGAAGAGATAAATATATAATTGAAGAGCCAATGAAAGATCATAAGGATGCAATTTCTATAGTTTTAGGTGCACTTGTTGATAGCAAGAATGGTGTGATAACCTCAATGGATGAGATAGCTGCCGTTGGCCACAGAGTGGTTCACGGAGGAGAAAAATATGCTCAGTCAGTATTGATTGATCAAGAAATCATGAGCTCCTTAGAGGATTGCGTAAAACTTGCACCATTACATAATCCACCTAATATTATCGGAATAAATGCCTGTCAAGAGCTTATGCCAAAGACACCTATGGTTGCAGTTTTTGATACAGCTTTCCATCAAACTATGCCTAAGGAAGCATATATGTATGCTCTTCCTTATGAGTATTATACAGATTATGGAATTAGAAAATATGGCTTCCATGGTACATCTCATAAATATGTTGCATTTAAGGCTGCTGAAGCTCTAGGAAAAAATATTGAAGATTTAAAGATAATCACCTGCCATTTAGGAAATGGTTCTAGCGTAACAGCAATTAAAAATGGTATTTCTGTTGATACAAGCATGGGCTTTACACCTTTAGAAGGATTAGCTATGGGAACAAGAAGTGGTAATTTAGATCCTGCTATAGTTCCTTTCCTAGTAAAAGAATTAAATGTATCTGCAGAAGAAGTTGGAAACATCTTAAATAAGAAGTCTGGTGTTTTAGGTATTTCAGGTGTTAGCAGTGATTTTAGAGATATAGAGGATGCTGCTTCTCAGGGCAATGATAGAGCACAATTAGCTTTAGATATGTTTAATTATAGAGTTAGAGGATACATAGGCTCTTATGCTGCAGCTATGGGCGGTGTTGATTGTATAGTATTTACTGCAGGATTAGGAGAAAATTCCCCAGAGACTAGGGAAGCAATTTGTCAGGGTCTGGAATTCCTAGGAGTGGACTTTGATAGCTCTAAGAATAAAGTTAGAGGTAAACTTACAGATATAAGCACTGAAACTTCCAAAGTTAAGGTATTCACTATACCAACAGATGAAGAATTGATGATAGCTAACGATACTCTAGATATAGTTACTAAACTATAACAAAATTCTTGACTTTTATAGGCCTTCTCTATATAATAAATTGTGTTTGTAAAGTAATTTTACTTGCAAGGAGTGAAAAAGACTCTTATCTATCTTGTGGAAGAAGGCCTTTCTATGATAGTATATAAGAGTTATCAATATGATATTAGAAATAAAAGATTTATCTAAACGAAAAAATTTCACAAAACATATTGATGAAGTTTTTAACAGTGAGTCCTTCCTTTATAATGGTGAAGAAATATCATTTCTTTCCCCGATAAAGGCTAAAGGTAAAGTATCTATACGGGAGGATTTAATCGAATTGGATTTAAATATATCCACTACACTTGAACTTACCTGTACAAGATGCTTAGATAGATATCCTTCAGATATAGATATAAATATATTTGAAGAGTATTCTCAAGATACAGAGCAAGATAATATTGATGTAATCCAAATAACCGAAGATTATATTGATTTGGAAAAGGTTATAAAGGATAATATCATATTAACTCTTCCCATTAAGAAATTATGCAGAGATAACTGCAAAGGGCTCTGCCAAAACTGTGGTACAAATCTTAACCATAGTGAGTGCCATTGTTCTAAGGAAGATGTGGACATAAGAATGGCAAAGCTTAAAGACTTGTTTTTATCTGAATAAGGAGGTGTTTATAAATGGGAAATCCAGCAAGAAGATTCTCTAAAGCTAGAAGAGATTCAAGAAGAGCTCAAACTTTTAAATTAAGCGCACCTGGTATTGTTGAGTGTCCACAATGCCATGAAATGAAGCTTGCTCATAGAGTTTGCAAGAGCTGTGGCTATTATAAGGGTAAAGAAATTGTTGCATCAGAACAATAAAGAAAGTCTTTTGACTTTCTTTTCTTTATATAGAGGATAAGAGGTGAGTATAATATGAGAATAGCTATAGATGGTATGGGAGGAGATCATGCTCCTCAAGCTATAGTTGAAGGAGTAGTAAAGGCTATAGAAGAGTATAAGGATATGGAAATAATCATAACTGGCAAGGAAGACATTATTAAGAATGAGCTTTTAAAATATAACTATGACAATAGTAGAATATCAATAGTTCATGCTGATGAAATTATATCCTCTAACGAGCCTCCAGTTATGGCTGTTAGAAGAAAGAAAAATTCCTCACTAACAAAGGCAGTCCAAATGGTCAAAGAGGGTACTGCTGATGCAGTTATTTCAGCAGGAAGTACAGGAGCGTTTCTAACGGCAGCTCTTCTCATAATAGGAAGAATAAAAGGGATTGACAGGCCTGCATTAGCTCCCTTGATGCCTGGTGTAAACGGAAACTTTTTAGTTTTAGATTCTGGTGCTAATGCTGAATGTAAGCCTATCAATATTTCTCAATTTGCCTTGATGGGCAAAAACTATTTTGAAAATGTATTAGGTGTTAAAAACCCTAAAATAGGACTTATTAATATTGGTGCGGAGGAAGAGAAGGGAAATGACCTTACAAAAGCCTCCTATAAGCTTCTTTCTAATATGGATATAAATTTTATTGGTAATGTTGAACCTAGATATATAAGTAATGGCGATGTTCAGGTTCTTCTTTGTGATGGTTTTGTTGGAAACACTGTTCTAAAGATGTACGAAGGTGTGGCTATGAATATTTTCTCAATTATAAAAAAAGAGATTACATCAGGGATGATAAGTAAAATTGGCGCACTTCTCCTAAAACCTGTCTTTAAAAATATTAAAAGCAAATTTGATTATAAAGAGCATGGCGGAGCTCCTTTCCTTGGAATAGATGGAATTGCAATAAAAGCTCATGGAAGTTCTAATGGAATAGCTATAAAAAATGCTGTTATGCAGGCAAAAAAGTTCTATGATAATGAACTAATTAATAAAATGAAGCAAGAGGTAAAAGTTTCAGTATCTCAGGATAATTCAGATAATTAAATACCATAACAAGAAAATCTTGGTGAATATATTGACTAATAAATGAATTATGTAATATTATCTAATTATAGTAATGTAGGGAGGTGATACTTATGACAGTTGAGAAAATAAAGGCAATTATTGCAGATAAGTTAAGTGTTGATGAGGATACAATTACATTAGAATCATCTTTTGTTGAAGATTTAGGAGCTGACTCCCTCGACATAGTTGAGCTAATAATGGCTCTAGAGGATGAATTTGAGCTTGAAATTTCCGATGAAGATGCGGAAGGAATTAGTACAGTTGGTGATGTGGTAGAATACATTAAATCACATACTGAGGAATAAAAAAAGTCCCGTATATACGGGGCTTTAATTACATTATAAAGTTTATTCTTGAATCTACTTAGGTTAGTAGGTTGAAGAATAGACTTCTAGGAGTTGAACTTTTATTAATGAATAATAGTATCATGATGAAAAATAATTTAGGTACCTTAGAAGATAAATTAGGAATACATTTTGCAAATAAGAATCTTTTGATAACTTCTCTAACCCATAGCTCTTATGCTAATCAGTATAAAAATATCCAATTTAATGAACGTCTTGAGTTTTTAGGTGATTCAGTACTTCAGCTTACAATAACAGAGTATTTATTTAGCTACTTTAAAGAGAAAACTGAGGGTGAGCTTACAAAGCTCAGAGCATTGATTGTTTGTGAAAGCTCACTATATGAAGTTGCAAGAGAATTAGAATTAGGCAGCTATATTCGAATGAGCAAGGGTGAAGAGATAACTGGAGGAAGAGAGCGTATTTCCTTATTAGCGGACTGTATGGAAGCTGTTATTGCATCCATATATTTAGATGGAGGATTAGAGCAAGCTAAGAGATTTATAATTAGATATTTTACAGACATAATCCACAAGGCAATAAATAATGAAATAGTACTAGACTATAAAACCAAGCTTCAAGAAATGTTACAAAAAAAAGGTGATATTAATATTAAATATAGTCTGGTTAAATATGAGGGGCCACCCCATAGAAGAAAATTTTATACTGCTGTAATCATTGAGAATAAAGCTCTGGGAGAGGGAACTGGCTTTAGTAAAAAGGAATCAGAGCAAAATGCAGCTAGGAAGGCATTATTATTTTTGGAGGATTTGAATGGGTAAAAGACATTACATTATTCCAATATTTGTCCCTCACTTAGGGTGTCCACATGATTGCACCTTTTGTAATCAAAGAAAAATAGCAACTCCTGAGGAAAATATGAACCATATAAAATGTAAGGATATTATTGAGAGCCATTTATCCACTATACAAGGCAATGATTCCATTATTGAGATATCTTTCTTTGGAGGAACCTTCACTGCTATTCCTATGGAAAAGCAGAAAGAGTTACTTGAAGTAGCCAAAGAATATAAAGATAGTGGCTCTATAAATTATATTAGGTTATCTACAAGACCTGATTATATAGACGATAAAATTCTTGGTCATTTAAAGAGCTATGGAGTAGATATAATAGAACTTGGGGTACAATCCCTCGATAATGACGTTTTAAAGGCCTCTGGAAGAGGGCATTCTTCAGCAGTGGTATATTATGCTTCTGAGCTAATAAAGAGCTATGGCTTCATTTTAGGACATCAAATTATGCTAGGACTACCAGGTGATACTCCAGATAAGGATATAAAAACAGTAAAAGAAAGTATTACAATGAGACCTGATATATGTCGTATATATCCATCGTTAGTAATTAAAAATACTCCAATGGAACTTATGTATTATAGAGGACAATATAGGCCATATACCTTAGAAGAAACTGTTGATCTTTGTAAAAAGGTTTATTCTCTTTATAATGCCAATAATATTCAGATTATTAGAATAGGTCTTCAACCTACTGACAATATTAATGTAAATGGTGATATAGTATCAGGGCCATTTCACCCTGCTATTAGAGAACTGGTAGAAGGAAGTCTTCTTAATGATATGATATTTGAAACTTTAGCTAATAAGCAGGGAAACTATGAGATTCATATCAGCAATAGGTATGTGTCACGGCTTTATGCTGATAAAAAAATATATTTTAATAAATTGAAGTCGAAACTTGAAAATATCAATCTGAATGTACTAATGGATGAATCATTAGCAGTAGGAGAAATACGCATAGCTTATAATAATAATTTGACTAAACTATCCTTAAGGGATTACATGAAAACAAAGGCTAAGAGTCTGTAAATATAAAGAAAGAGCATTTAACAAATGTTGAATGCTCTTTCTTTATATTATATTTAAGAATTATCCATTCATTTCATAATTCATTAATACATGTAACGACATATAATACTATACTCCTTGGAAGGATGCTGCTGTATAGTGAAGAGAGCTGTTATAACTTGTCGATATATAACTATATGTTAATCCTAGTACCGAGAAGGAAAAATTAAATGTATATAGAATAATATACCTATAAGTATAATTTTTTACATTACATTTATATATTTACTTACTTATAGGAGGATTGATTATGGAAGTATTAAAGGTGTCAGCACAATCTCAACCAAAGTCTGTAGCAGGTGCTTTAGCAGCAGTATTAAGAGAAAACCTTTCTGCTGAAGTACAAGCCGTGGGTGCAGGAGCAGTTAACCAAGCAGTAAAGGCTATTGCAATTACCAGAGGATTCGTAGCTCCTAATGGCATTGATTTAGTAGTTATTCCGGCTTTCTCAGAAATAATGATAGAAGGAGAGGAAAGAACAGCAATTAAGTTCATTGTAGAACCTAGATAAATACCTGTTAATAATGACCTTAGAGGAGACTCTTAGGTCTTTCTTTTTATGCCTGTTATTGATATTTCTTTAAGAATAATATAAACTTAGATAGAGAAAAAGAGGTGATAAAATGAGACCAACTAGGAGAGAAAAGCTTACAAAAATACTTGTTTATTGGTTAATTTTTATATTTTTAATCGGTCTTATACCTATGGTTCTTTTTTCTAGATAGGGGAGTGAATAATGTTTTTAAAGTCTATTGAAATAAGGGGATTTAAATCTTTTGCAGATAAAACAGAGTTAAGTTTTAAAAAAGGAGTAACCGCAGTAGTTGGCCCAAATGGAAGCGGAAAAAGTAACATATCAGATGCAGTAAGATGGGTACTGGGAGAGCAAAGT
>JAEXZL010000097.1 GCA_023451395.1 Bacillota bacterium
TATATCTCCATTGAAATTATAATTATTGGCCTGACAGCCACCGCTGCAATAAAATCTTGCCCAACACTTTCTGCAAGCAGGCTTATTGTAAATATGGGCTTTTCTAAAGTTTAAGGATATGTCTTCCTTAATTGGGCTTTCACTAAATATACTACCTAAAAGAAAATCCTTATTACCAACAAATTGATGACAGGGATATATTTCTCCATCAGGAGTTATAGCCACATATTCGTGTCCTGCACCACAACCAGAGATTCTCTTGTAGATGCATGGACCACCATTTAAATCTATATTAAAATGATAGAATTTAAAGGAGTTACCCTCTTTCTCTCTTTTTATCATTTCCTTACACAGCTTATCATACTGACTAAAAATAGTTGGAAGGTCTTCTCTTCTTAGTGAAAGCTCATGATCATCTGGCAACACCACAGGTTCAACAGAAATTTCTTTAAACCCTTCTTCTGCTAATGCCATTACATCTTCAAAAAAGTCTGTGTTATTTCTAGTGAAGGTTCCTCTTACATAATACTGTTTAGATTTATCCCTTCTTTTTACCATTTCTTTTATTTTAGGCATTATACTTTCATAGCATCCGCTGCCGTCAACTCTTACTCTTACTTTATCATTTATTTCTTTTCTTCCATCCACTGACAAGACAACATTACCCATATTTTCATCAATGTAGGCCATTTTCTCATCATTAAGGAGTGTAGCATTAGTTGTCATTGTAAAACGTATGTTTTTATTATATTTCTTTTCTTCTATTCTTGCGTAATCTATGATTTCCTTGATTGTATTAAAAACCATGAGGGGCTCTCCGCCAAAGAGGTCAATTTCAATATTCTTTCTAGGGCCACTATTTTTAATAACCCAATCAATTGCTCTCTTTCCGGTCTCAGCAGTCATTGGCTTTCTACAACCCTTATATTCTCCTTCATCTGCAAAGCAATACTTACATCTTAAATTACAGTCATGTATTATGTTTAGACAAAGTGCCTTAACATATGATGGTGAACTATCCTTCTGAGCAATATCCTCATATAAATCAAGAGAATAAAGCATTCCAGAAGCAATCAGTTCCTTTAGGTCAAGGTAAGCCTCTTCTATATCAGTTACTGAATATTTATCAGCAAATTTTTTCTTTAAATTTTCTAAAGAAGCAAGTTTATCCTCATCAATTAAATCATATACCAATTCATCCACTATATGAACTGAACCAGAATTTACATCAATAACAAAATGTTCATTATCTTGTATAAATTTATGAATAAGTGCCATTATACTCCCCCTAAACCAAAGATAAGGCAGTAACAGATTAGTTACTGCCTAGAAAGGTATTATTAATTTTCACAGGCTAAATTAGCAACAGTGCAGGATGTTTTACAAGCTGATTGACAGGAATTAGCACATTCTTTGCATCCAGGCTTGCTTAAACTATCTTTAATATTCTTCTTGTTAATGGTTCTTATACGCTTCATTAAAAATACCCCCATTTCATACTTTACCTAGTTATTATATCATGATTTTGTTAAATATTAAATATTATTTTATATATTAATGCCAAGCATTCCAGAGAAAATACCTACTAGCAAAGCCATTATAGTTCTATATAGATCTTTTATATTAAGTTCTACCCCGCCATTAAAAATAGCATAAATTATAAACAAACAAGCAATGTACCCTACAGCAACGGATAATCCCACTACCCATCCCTTTCTGCTTATCTTTCGAGCACTATACACCGTTCCTAAAAAAACGCTAACAGCAGTAATAAACACATTAACTATGACATTTGCCTCACTACTTATATCTATAAAAATCATTAATATGCTTAAAACAAAGATAGCAATAAAAGTAACAACTAAAGCCAAAATAATACCATTAAATATTTTTTTAACTGTATCACCATTATTCAATAAAAACACCCCCTATTTAATATTACATATGTAAAAAGAGGGTGTTTTATTACTTTTTATTTTTCTTCTGCTTCTTTTTCGATTATGTTAGCTATGCCTTGTTTTGTAAGTTTAAATCTAGCTCTATCAGGACCACTTTCTACAATAACATAGTCTTCTTGAATATTTACAAGCCTTCCTACAATGCCACCTCTAGTAACTACCTCATCATTAATCTTAAGCTCATTTAACATGTTGTTATACTTTTTCTTTCTCTTGTTTTCTGGAACAATTAGAAAAAGATAAAATACTACAAGCATCAAAATAATTGGTAAATATTGCACTATCTGTTGCATAAACTACCTCCTAATTTAAAGTTTAAGCTCTGCCACCCCAGTCCTGAAGCTTTTTTTCTTTAAACTCTTCAAAAAAATCTCCATCAATGGCATTTCTTATGTCTAGCATAAGTGTATTATAAAAATATAAATTATGCAATACACAAAGCCTCATAGCAAGCATTTCTTTAGCTTTAAAAAGATGCCTTATATAAGCTCTGGTGTAGTGCTTGCAGGCAGGGCACTGACACCCTTCATCTATTGGCCTATCATCCAGCTCATATTTTGCATTCATAATATTTATCTTTCCTGAAGCTGTAAAAACATGACCATGCCTTCCATTTCTAGCGGGAAGAACACAATCAAAGAAATCAACACCTCTTTCTACAGCCTCTAGTATATTGCTGGGAAGGCCAACACCCATTAAGTATATGGGTTTTTCTTGAGGAAGAAATGGCACCACAGAAGATATAATTCTATACATATCCTCGTGACTTTCACCAACAGCAAGGCCTCCTATGGCATACCCATCTAAATCCATCTTCGAAATGGTTTTAGCATGAGCTATTCTTATATCATCATATGTTCCTCCTTGATTAATACCAAAGAGCATCTGTTTGTTATTCACAGTGTCTGGCAAAGAATTTAATTTATCCAGCTCCACTTTACATCTTTCTAACCATCTAGTTGTTCTTGCTACAGATTTTTCAACATATTCTCTGGTGGAGGGGTTAGGTATACATTCATCAAAGGCCATAGCTATGGTGGACCCTAAATTGCTCTGTATCCTCATTGATTCCTCTGGCCCCATAAAAATCCTTCTTCCATCTATATGAGAATTGAAGTAAACCCCTTCCTCCTTTATTTCTCTAAGCTTAGCAAGGGAAAAGACCTGAAAGCCACCGGAATCAGTAAGTATAGGTCGGTCCCAGTTCATAAATTTATGAAGTCCTCCAAGTTTTTTCACCCTATCATCTCCTGGCCTTAAATGCAGATGATAGGTATTTGATAGTTCCACTTGACAGCCTATATCCTTTAAATCCATGGACGAAACAGCACCCTTTATGGCAGCTAAGGTACCTACATTCATAAATACTGGTGTCTGTATTGTTCCATGAGGAGTTTTAAACTCTCCCCTTCTTATGTTTTTTTTAGTTTTTAGTAATTTATACAATGTGCACCATCCTTATTCTTTAATTAACATAGCATCTCCAAAGCTAAAAAATCTATAGCCTTCATTTACAGCAGTTTCATACCCCTTTAGAATCCTATCCTTACCAGCTAATGCACTTACCAGCATAATAAGAGTAGATTCTGGAAGATGAAAGTTTGTTATAAGCTCATCGACAATTTTAAACTGGTATCCTGGATAAATAAATATATCTGTCCATCCACTCTGCTCTTTTACTCTTCCTTCAACAGTACTTATAGTCTCTAAGGTTCTGCAAGAAGTAGTGCCCACTGCAATAACTTTATTTCCCTCTTCCTTAGTTTTATTAATAAGGTCTGCAGTTTCCTTAGACATCATATAGTATTCAGAATGCATTTCATGATTTTCAACATCCTCAACTTTTACTGGCCTAAAGGTACCTAAGCCAACGTGAAGAGTAATATAGGCTATATTGATTCCCTTTTCTTCTAGATCCTTTAAAAGCTCATGGGTAAAATGAAGTCCTGCAGTAGGTGCCGCAGCGGAACCTTCTTCTTTAGAATATACTGTTTGATATCTCTCCTTATCCTCTAAGGTCTCGTGAATATATGGTGGTAGCGGCATTTCTCCAAGCTCTGATAATACTGACTCAAAAACTCCATCAAAGAGAAATTCCACTATTCTGTTTCCATTGTCCAAAACATCTTTTACTATAGCCTTAAGCTTACCCTCTCCGAAGGTAAAGGAAGCTCCTACTCTAGCCCTTTTTCCTGGCTTAGCCAAGCATTCCCAAAGGGTGGATGAGAGTCTTTTTAAAAGAAGAAATTCAATCTTTCCGTGAGATTTTTCCTTCTCTCCTATAAGCCTTGCTGGAAGAACTCTTGTATCATTCAGTACAAGGGTATCACCTTTATTTAAATAATCTATAATGTCTTTAAAAACCTTATGTTCAATTTCTCCAGTATGCTTATCTAAAACCATAAGCCTTGATGAATCTCTCACTTCTAAAGGATGCTGTGCAATTAGCTCCTCCGGAAGATGAAAATAAAAATCCTTTGCTTTCAAAAAAACACCTTCTTTTGTAATATTTAATTATCAAAAAGTCCTAACTGACCAGATTCACTAACAGGCTTTACCCTTTTTAAATGCTCATATGCCTTATCACTGGCAACTCTTCCTCTAGGGGTTCTGATTATGAATCCCTTCTGCATTAGATAAGGTTCATAAACATCCTGAACCGTATCAAGCTCTTCCCCAATAAAATAAGCTAGAGTTTCAATCCCCACTGGCCCTCCATTAAAATTATCAATTATAGCCTCAAGTATCTTATTATCAATTCTGTCAAAGCCTTCATCATCAATATCTAGAAGCGTTAAGGCTTCTTGAGCCATTACTTTATCTATGATATTTCTGCCCATAACCTCTGAATAATCTCTTACCCTTTTTAAAAGTCTATTTGCAATTCTAGGGGTTCCTCTAGATCTCCTTGCAACCTCAAGGGCACCCTCCTTGTCAATATCACAACCTAATATTCCTGCGGACCTAATTATGATTTCCTTAAGCTGTACCTGATCATAATATTCCATAGAGGACAAAACTCCAAATCTATCTCTCAAAGGGGAAGTAAGCATTCCTATTCTTGTAGTAGCACCTATTAGGGTAAATTTAGCCAAATCTAACCTAATAGATTTTGCAGAGGCTCCTTTACCTAAAACTATATCCAGAGCATAATCTTCCATTGCAGGATAAAGTATTTCCTCAACACTTCTGTTAAGCCTATGTATCTCGTCAATAAAAAGAACATCTTTATCCTTTAAAGTTGTTAATATAGCTGCCAAGTCTCCTGCTCTCTCTATAGCAGGTCCTGAGGTAATCTTAAGACTTCCTCCCATTTCTTTTGCAATAATATTTGCAAGGGTTGTTTTACCAAGTCCAGGAGGTCCATAAAGCAGCACGTGATCCAGAGATTCCTTTCTCATTTTTGCTGCCTTAATAAATATTTTAAGTCTTTCTTTAACTTTGTCCTGCCCTATGTATTCTTCTAATTTCTGAGGTCTAAGGCTGTATTCATAATTAATATCCTCACTAAGTGAACTTGTAGTGATTAATCTATCCTCCATCTCTCATCCCCCTAACCCATAAGAAGCCTCAAGGCTTCCTTTATTATAATTTCTATACTTTCCTGAGGGTTAACCTTCTCAAGCACCTTCGAAGCCTCTTTTTCGGAATAACCTAGAGCTAGCAGTGCCAGTAAAGCTTCTGAAAGGTTATTTCCCTCAGAGGAATATTCATCTTTATCTGATATACCAGAGATAAATTCATCATTTTTAAGCTTATCCTTAAGCTCTAATATTATTCTTTGAGCTATCTTCTTACCAACACCTGGAGCTTTAGTAATTGTTTTATCATCTCCAGTTAGAATTGCATACTTTAAATTATTAACAGAAGCTATTGATAAAAGTGAAAGAGTTGCCTTTGCTCCCACTCCATTTATACTTAAAAGGAGATTAAAGAGCTCTCTTTCCTCTATGGTCAAAAAACCATAAAGCCCAATAAAATCTTCCCGAACTATCTGTTCAATATATAACTTCACTTCTTCAGAAACCTTTGGAAGCTCTGAAATAGTGCTTCCAGATGCAAAAATTTTATAGCCAATTCCATTGTTTTCTATAATAATATAATCTTTATAGAAGCCTTCATAGCTTCCTTTAATATAATCGTACATAATACCACCCCATAAGACTCAACTATCTTATATAATACTATACATTACTTAAAGCTTCATAGCAAAAGCTCACATAATACTTTAGCATTTATAGTTCATTTAATCAATAATAGTTAAAAAACACCTCCAGGGCTCTGGAGATGTTTTTTAGGAATCATATTCACTTAAGGCATCTAATGCCTCTTCTCTAGTATCATATGCTTCTGTATTATTCTTAATCCAATTTTTCTCATATTCTTGGAGCATATCAAGCTTTCTGCTACTTATATCCTCGGAAGGATTTTCTACAATGAGCTCTTCAGTATTTTTTGCCTTTAATATGCAAATATACCCTTCTTCTGTTGCTCCAAGATAATATTTATCTACAACATAACCTTTTGCATGCATCTTGATAAATGCAAGCTCCTCTTGCGACTCTCTTTCTAATGTATAGCCCTTCACCTTTAAATATTCAACAAGGGCAGGTTTACTTCCCTTTCCCTCTTCAACCTTGTAATCGTAAGTTTCTTTAAATTCCTTAAAGGTAATTGCTTTATATTCAGTAAGAGCATTACTTTCTTTATCCTGAGCTTTTAGTATGATCATTGTTTTATCTGAAAGCTCTTGGGCATTAAAAGCTATAGAAGTTAAGTTTTCCTTTGATTTTTTGTCAAGGCTGGCTTTTGTGTATAAATAACTAAGAGTAAAAATTAAAATTATTCCAACAGCTGATGCACCTATAACAATTGCTTTTTTATTCATGTTCATCACTCCCTATTGGGAATTATGTCCATTTATACTGCAATTATTCAAGCCTTAAGCTATTATTTCAATCATATAAGTTATTCTTCCCATCCCTCAGGGAATTCTGCATTGTGCCATACGTTCTGCACATCATCATCATCGTCTAAGACATCTAACATCTTTTGAAAGCTTACTGCAACCTCTTCGTTAATTTCCGTATAAGTATCTGGTACCATTTTGATTTCAGCCTCTAAGAATTCAATGGAGCTTTTCTCTAGTTCTTCTCTTACTGTACCAAAGTCCTCTGGCGAGGTGGTTATTATGTAAACCTCATCCTCGGAAGCAAAGTCTTCAGCTCCAGCCTCTAATGCAAGCATCATTAGCTCATCCTCATCTATTTCATCCTGCTTTTCAATAACTATCTGACCCTTTGATTGGAACATAAATCCTACACAGCCTACAGTTCCTAAGTTACCTCCATGTTTTGTAAAGGCATGCCTTACATTACCTGCAGTTCTGTTTTTATTATCTGTAAGGGTTTCAACTATAACAGCTATACCTGATGGTCCATAGCCTTCATAAATGATTTCTTCAAAATTTACAGAATCCAGCTCTCCCGCTGCCTTCTTAATGGATCTTTGAATAGTATCATTTGGCATGTTTGCAGCCTTAGCCTTAGCAATAACATCTCTAAGCTTTGTATTACTTTCCTCATTAGGGCCTCCATTTTTAACCACTACCATGAGTTCCTTACCTATTTTGGTGAATATCTTACCTCTTTTAGCATCAACCTTGCTTTTCTTAGCCTGTATATTATGCCATTTTGAATGTCCTGACATAGCAATCCTCCTAAACATATGAAATATCCAATGTAAAAACCACAAATATTATATCACAGCCATTATTTCTCTTCAACTTATGGTAATTATACTAAATGTTTTCTAGATATCCTTCTCCATCTTTAAAGTAAATTTTTAAATCCTTCTTGATAATAGTACCTCTTCCTCTGCTCAGCTCTGCAATCTCTAATTCTATTTCTTTAGCAGTTTCCTCCTCAGCTATCAACGTAAGCTTTACTTTTTCTCCATACTCTGCGTCCTTTAAAAACCATTTTTTCTCTTCAATAATATATTGAAGCTTTCCCAGCAGTTCATAGTCTACCTCTGTAACTAATTCCCTTGCATATACCTTATCCACTATGCCGCCAGCCTTTATAGCAAGGCTTGCTCCTTTAGTATATGCCCTTGTTAAGCCTCCAGTCCCAAGAAGAATACCACCAAAATATCTGGTTACAACCACTACAGTATCAGTGATTTGATTTTTCTTTATTACCTCCAGAATAGGAATTCCCCCAGTACCCTGAGGCTCTCCATCATCACTATATCTTTGTATCCCAAGGTTTTCACCTATAATATAGGCATAGACATTATGTCTTGACTCCTTGTGTCGAGCTCTAACTTTATTTATAAAAGCTTTTGCTTCCTCTTCATTTTCAACCCTCTTAACATGCCCTATAAAGGTAGATTTTTTTTCTTCAAATTCATCCATAGCTTCATTTTTTATAGTTTTATACCCCAAATTTTCTACCTCCTTTACTACAAAAAATACCCTAAAAGGGCATTAAATATAATAAACATTTTCTTTTAATATCACATACCCACTTTCACCTTTATAATCCCTTTGTTGCTTTTTTACATAACCTTCATTGTATAGAAGCTTTAATATTTCCTCCATAGAAATATCAAAATCTTTAAATATCCTATGATTTCTGATGTCCTCAGAGCTTAAAAATCTATCCTTTGATCTAATAAACTCTAAAATTAAGGTGGTGCAGTTTTTTAATATTTCTCTTATTTTTTTGTCTAAAAAGTCTATTAGCTCTTCTAAGGCTTCCTTATCTCTAAAAGAAAAATAAACTCTGTCAACTAGTTTTTTAAAGTCATTATCTAAATCCATTGCTAAAGCAAGGGTATCTCTATTAACCACGTATCCTGATACATTTACTAAAAGCCTTGAATAATCTTCTATTGAACGTACAGCTATAGGATAAGCTGTATAAAGCTTATCCTGTCCAAGATATTTTCTAAAAACGCCCATGCTTTTTAAAAGGCTTCCTAGGTATACCAGACACCATCTTTCTCTATCCATATCTGAAAGATATATGCCTTGATTATAAATCTCATTAATTTCAGAATCCTTAGAGTAAGCTAACTTTGTTGAAGATAGCAAAGGGCTATAACTTGCACCTTTACTGCTTATTTCCCATTCTTTAAGAAAGGCTTCCTTGGATATGAGCTTAATATGTATAGGAACCTCAAACTCTTGGGTATAAATATTCTTTAACCCATAGGTATATCCTTTCTCTATAGCTAGTAGATCTATATCCGATTCTTCCCACAAGTCACCACTGACCATACTTCCTGATACCATAACAGCAAGAATATCAGGGCTTTCTTTTAAAGCTTCTATTATTTTATTATATGCCTTTTGATATCTTACAATAACCTTATCCATTTAACCCCCCACTCCCCTATTCTATTTTAGTGCATGTTTTCTACACCTATTAAAAGTCTCTTCATCAACCTGTGCTTTTATAAGGGTACCCTCCTCTTTGTATTCCTCATGAAGCACTCTTCCTCTTCTATGCAAAAGAGAAACTGTCCCCTGCTCTGTGTATGGTATTAAAAATTCACAGGTTTGCATGGTTTCCGGAAGTCTTTCCCCTACTAATGCTAATAGCTCTTTTAAATTTATTCCTTCCTTTGCAGACGTTTCAATTATTTCTCTTCCAAAAAGCCTATCTCTAAGCTCCATAACATGTTCCTTAGAAACCTTATCAATTTTATTTAGAACCAATATGGTTTGCTTATCTGCCGCTCCCAGTTCAAAAAGCACATCCTCCACAGACTTTATCTGTTCTAAAACCTCTAGAGAGGATGAATCTACAACATGAAGAAGAAGGTCCGCATAGATAACTTCCTCTAAGGTTGATTTAAAAGCTTCCACCAGCTCATGAGGAAGTTTCCTAACAAAGCCTACAGTGTCTGTTAGGGTTATTAATCTATTATCTTCAAGATAGATAGCTCTAGTAGTTATATCCAAGGTAGCAAAAAGCATATCCGCCTCAAAAACCTTTTCCTTTCCTTGAGTGTCTTTTGCTGCCGCAATATCAACCAAGGCATTTCTTAAGGTTGATTTACCAGTGTTTGTATATCCAACCAAGGAAACCTTAGGGATATTTTGCTTACTTCTCTTTTCTCTTTGCGTCTCTCGAACCTTTTTAATTTTTTCCAGCTCTTTAGAAAGATCATAAATTCTTTCTCTTATGTGTCTTCTATCTGTTTCTAGCTTCTTTTCTCCCGGTCCTCTGGTACCTATACCTCCTCCGGTTCTTGAAAGAACAGTTCCTAATCCACCTAGTCTTGTAAGTCTATATTTAAGCTGTGCTAGCTCTACCTGAATCCTGGACTCCCTGCTTCTAGCTCTGGTAGCGAAGATTTCAAGAATCAATGTGGTTCTATCTATTACCTTTACACCAATTGCTTCTTCTAAATTTCTAACTTGGGACCCCGTAAGCTCATCATCAAAAATTATTACATTAGCATTATAGCTCTGACGAAGTAATGCTATTTCTTCTACCTTACCGGTGCCAATGTAAAAGGCAGAATCTATTTTATTTCTCTTTTGAAAAACAGACTCTATTACTGGTAAATTACAGGCTCTGGCAAGCTCTATAAGCTCATCAAGGCTTTCTTCTGTATCACAGCCAACAACTATTGCTCTTTCGTAGTTGTCCTCTATAACCATAGATGTCTTTATCAGATTCTCAGCTTCATTTATTTTTTCTAGTATATCTATATCAAGCATTTCCTCTAAAGTTAGCTTATTTATAGTCTCAGTTATTAATTTTTCCTCTAAAATAGAACATAAACCAATGGAAATTTCCTGAGCCCTTCCCTCTACAACTCCTACAGCAGCTATAGAATCAAGCTTAAGCTTAAGTAGAGCTGAGGTATCTATAGCAGAAAGCCTGGAATTGCCATTAGGATGGGTATGAACTATTCTTATGCCAGATAACTTCCTTTCCCTTATATCAACAAAGGGTATTTCCACTGTTGAGCTATCACCAATAACTACGGATAACACTCTTCCTTTTCTATCAATAACAACACTTATTTCTCTATTAATAGCAGTTGTAATCTGAGAAATAACTTTAATAATCTCTTCAGTAGCTAAGGTGTATCTAGGAACCTTTATTTCATAAAGATTATCTAAAAGCTCTAAGTAGCTATTTCTAATTCCTTCAATATTTCCTAATATCATTTTTTCACCTCTAAATCAATAAAAATCAAAGTTTTCTAAATATCTTGCATTTATTTTATACTAAGGAGTCTAATATGTAAACCTACTAACTTCCTTATTTAGTCTCCTCAATAATATATACTTAATGCAAAAATAAATAGGATAAGTAATATTGCTTATCCTATTTGTTATTAATAATATTCAAAGTAGATTGAGCTTCTACTAATTCCCCTTTAAAAACTCTATGTTGATTCTTAGTCTTTTTGTTTATGAGGTCAAATAATATTTTAATTGTCTCCTCAGCCATTTCCTCCACAGGCTGCCTAATTGTTGTGAGGGAAGGATTATAGTACTGTGCTATATTCAATCCATCAAAACCCGCTACGGAATAATCCTCAGGAATGGACTTTTTCTCATCAAAAATAGCCTTACAGGCTCCTATTGCCATACTATCTGATATTGCAAAAATTGCCGTAAAATCCTCTCCACTTTTTAACAGCTCCTTTGTCATAGCATAGCCATTCTCCATAGAGTAACTTTCATATTCATCCTTCATATATCTAATTAGCTCTTCTCTAATTGGAAGTCTTAAATCCTCCATAGCCTTCATATATCCGTTAAGTCTTAATTTACCAATGCTTATGTCTTCCTGTGTAGCAGTTAGTATAGCTATTTTTTCGTGGCCTAAGGAATTTAAATATTTTACCATTTTATAGCTTTCCTTAAAATCATCTACAGCCACAGAGGAATAAAGGTTCTTATCTAAGTTATCTGTAAGACCTATGGTACTTAATACAAAAGGAACCTTTAGCTGGCTTAGTTTTTCTTCTGAATGAGAAAAGTGCCCTCCAAGAAAAACAATCCCTCTCAGCCTCTTTTCCCTTTCAAGCTCTATAGCTATATCTAATTCATCTTCCTTATCATCAACTCTCTGCAACACAAAAGAGTACTTTTT
>JAEXZL010000208.1 GCA_023451395.1 Bacillota bacterium
ATATAGATTACTATAACAACAAACGAATTAAAGGTAAACTAAAAGGACTGAGTCCTGTTCAATACAGGATTCAATCCTCGTTGGTTGCTTAGTATCTATTTTTGTCTAACTTTTTGGGGTCAGAACATTCCGTGGTGGATTTTATTACTGAAGATTAATTATTAAACCAAAGCTCCTGAGTTTCTGTAATAACGCCATCTATCTTAATATCAAAGGGCTCTAGAGGAAGCGGCTCCTGAAGAAGCTGAAGGTCGTAGCATAAAGCTACCTTTGGTATATATCTATCTAAAGAGCCTAGATATTTATCATAGTAACCTCCTCCATAGCCTATTCTCCCCCCATTAATATCAAAGGCAACTCCAGGCATTATTATAAAATCTATATCCTTAGCATCCATTACTTGAGCTTCCTCTTTTGGTTCAAGAATTCCGTAATGCCCAGGAATCATGTCCTCAAGGCTATATATTATCTTTGCCTCCATACTCTTTGTTTTTTTATTTATCCATGGAACAACAACGGTTTTGCCACTATCTAAGGCTGCCCTGATAATTCCGTAAGTATCCACTTCACTTCCAAAACTAATAAAAGAAAAAATGTTTTTTGCCTCTTGATATTCCTTAAGCCTTTGTAATTTATCAAATATCTTACTATCTTTATATTTTCTATTCTCTTGAGAAAGCTTATCTCTCTTCTCCAGGATACTATACCTAAGTTTTTTCTTATCCACAAAAACATCTCCTATATTAAACTGATTATAACTAAAAATCAGCTAAAGCTATCCACTAATTTATAGTGTCCAGCTTCAACTGATTTAAATATAAATAATTAATCTCTTAAAATATAGTAATAGGCTGCTCCTACGAAAAGAGCTCCTCCTATGATATTTCCAATAGTTACTACTGATAGGTTATATATAATTCCCCCTATAGTAACACCTGCAGTATGAGGTATCATATAAGCTAGTGATAGAAGTGTCATGTTGGCAACACTATGCTCAAAGCCCATAACCGCAAAAGCAAAAATACACCAAAAGATCATTATAAGCTTGGCCGTCTCTTCTTTAAGCTTTATATAGCACCAAACAGATAAGCAAACCAATAAATTACATAAAATAGCCCTAAAAAACATCTGACCTATAGGGAGGTTTATTTTAGATTCTGCAAGGCTAACTAAAAATGCCCCGGTGCCCTTTGAAGCTAGTCCTGTTGCCAGGAACATTCCTGCAAAAAGAAGGGAGCCTACAAAATTACCAATATAGCTAATACCCCAAATTTTTAATAAATCAATTCCCTTAGCTTCTTTCTTTAAATAAGCTATGGTCATGACCATATTATTACCTGTAAAAAGATCAGCTCCAGCCATAAGCACAAGGCTTAAGGCAACAGAAAAGGTTACTCCCATTATAAGCTTATAGGAGCTAGAGCCTCCCTCCTTAACCATTGCACCTGCAGTTGCCATAAAGGCAACACCAATTCCTACATACATACCTCCAAGGATAGATGACATGAAATATCTAGAAACACCCTTTTTTAAGGTGTCTAGCTTTCCTTTAGCCACTTCCACTGCTTTATCCAATGTATTCAATTATGTATCCCTACCTTTATTTTTTCACTTATTTTTTATTTGTAATTTTTATCCAAATAAATATAACCCTTACCTTATTATCATAGCTGGTTAATTTATATATTAACCTTTTTCCAAAAGCTAGGCATAAGCAGAAGTAACATTGGATATATTTCTAATCTACCTACTATCATACAGAAGGATAAAACCAACTTGCTTAGAGGAGAAAAAATCCCAAAATTACCCATAGGACCTACCAAATCAAAACCCGGTCCTATATTACCTAAGGTAGCTGCTACTGCGGAATAGTTTGTTACCATTCCATTTCCATCTAAGGAAACAATAAGCCCTGACATAATAAATATCAATATATACATGAAAAAGAAAATAGTTATTTCTGTTAGAGATTTATCACTTATTACCTTACCACCAATTCTCACAGAATAGACAGCTCTTGGATGGATTATTTTTAAAAGCTCCTTTTTTATTGATTTTACAAGAATAAGTATCCTTATATTTTTGATACCTCCTCCAGTGGAGCCAGCACAACCTCCTATAAACATAAGTATAAACAAGATATTTCTACTAAATTCAGGCCACAAATTAAAATCCGTTGAAGAATATCCTGTGGTAGTAATTATGGAAGATACCTGAAAGGAGGAATGTCTAAGTGCATCTCCTAGGTTTAAAATGCCCTTTCCCCAAAGGTTAAGAGTTATAAATATTATTGATGCTAATACTACTCCACCATAAAGCCTAAACTCCTCATCCTTAAATATTCCTTTGATATTTCCTTTAAGAGCATAATAATAAAGAGAAAAGTTTGTACCGCAAATAAACATAAATACAGTTATAATAACTTCTATAAATACATTATTATATGCTCCTACGCTTAGATTTTTATTAGAAAATCCACCAGTTCCTACAGTACCGAAGGTATGAACAAAGGCATCATACCAGTTCATTCCCGCTAGCTTTAAAAGTATTATCTCAGCAACGGTTATTATTAAATATATTCCATACAATAGCTTTGCTGTCTGATGAAGCTTTGGAACAAGCTTTCCAGGAGAAGGTCCTGGGCTTTCTGCTCTCATAATTTGAAAGGAACCTGCTCCAAGACTAGGAAGTATAGCAAGAGCCAGAACAAGAACTCCCATTCCCCCTATCCAGTGAGTAAAGCTTCTCCAAAAGAGTACTCCTTCCGGCAAACCTTCAACAGCGGCTAAAATCGTTGCACCGGTTGTGGTAAATCCAGAACTAGCCTCAAAAAAACTGTCAATAAAGGAAGGGATAGCACCGCTTAAGTAAAAAGGTAAGGCTCCAAATATAGATATTAAGATCCATCCAATAGCTACAATAGCAAATCCATCCTTAGCATAAATATTCCTATTTTTCGGTTTTACAGCAAAGGACATCAAGCCTAAAGTTAAAGTTATGAGTATTGTAATAATAAAAGCTCCTACATCCTCTCCTCTATGTATTATAGCTACTGCCAGAGACGGAAGCATAGCGAGGGATTCACAAAGTAATAAAACCCCTAAATTTTTTAATACCATTAATGAATTCATTGTGTATTCCTCCATGGTTAGTAATAGATATATCATCTAAGAAATTTATAGGCTTTCCCTTTGATATTACTATAACCCTATCACCTTTTTTTAGATAATCATTACCATGAGGTACTACAACCTCATTCTTTCTTACAATAGTTGCTATAATAACCTCAGGAGATATATTTAAATCCTTTATAGGCTTATTTATGATTTTACTATCATCTTTTATATAAAACTCTACTATATCAGCGTGTCCATCTATTATTCTTAAAAAGTTTTGTAGCTGCTTTCCCTTTATGAACTTTAAAATCTGATTTGTTACTATAAGCTTTGGCACTATAACTGTATCTAAACCAAGGTCTTTAACTATATTTATATAGTTGCTTCGGCTTATTTTGGTGATTACCTTCTTGACTCCCATCCTTTTAGCTAATAAAGAGGACATTAGGTTCTCCTCATCCATGCCTGTAACTGCTATAAATCCATCCATATCTGAAAGATTCTCTGATTGTAGAACCTCTTCATCAGTGCCGTCAGCATTTATAATAAGAGTATCAGGTAAAAGCTCCGTAAGCTCCTGACACCTTTTTTCATTGATTTCAATGAGCTTAACCTTAACACCCATCTCATTTAATAAACTGCAGAGGTAATATCCTATCCTTCCTCCACCTATTATCATAACCTTTTTAATCTTTATAGGTTGACGATTATAACATTTACAAAAATTATATATGTTAGAGTGCTTTCCTATAATATATATCTCATCATCCTTCTCAATGACAAAATCACCATTAGGGACAATAACCTCATTTCCTCTAACCACAATACCAACGAGTACTGAGGAATGATTTTCCTTATCAATTTTTTTAATGCTTTTGCCTATTAAATTCATATCCTCTGTAACCTTAAGGTCTACTAACCTTACCATTCCCTTGGCAAAGTTCTCTACGTTTACAGCAGAGGAAAAACTTATTGAATTAGCAATTTCATCTGCCGCAGCCTGTTCCGGGTTGATAACTAGATTAAGCCCAAGCTGCTCCCTTAAAAGAGAAAGCTCTTTAGCATATTCTGGATCTCTTATTCTTGCAACGGTATTTATAGCTCCCAGACGCTTTCCTGTTAAACAGCAAACCATGTTAACCTCATCACTTTCTGTTGCTGCAATAAGAATATGAGTATTTTCTATTCCCGCCTCCTGAAGAACACTAGTGCTTACACCATTCCCCCTAATACACATAACATCTAAAGTATTCTCTGCCTTTTCTAAGGCAAGTGGGTTCTTATCTATAATTGTCACATCAAAATTTTCCTTAACTAGATTTTCTGTTAAGGCATAGCCTACCTTGCCGGCACCTATAATAATGACTTTCATTTCTTCCTCCAAAGCTTTAATTATAAACTTTAATTATATATCGTATATTAACTATAACAAATTTTTTAAATTAAACAAGGCTATTCTATGCAGTTATAAATAAAATTATAGCATATATTGTCTAAATATTTAGATTTATTTGTGTCATATTCAATATGTTGTAGGTTATCAACATTATACACAATATCTTGTGGATAAAATTAATAGCACAATCAACATTGATTTAACAAATATTTATAATACAAAGAATATTTTTAGTAAATAGAACCTTTAAACCTAATTTAATCCAAAACCATAATATATACAAAGGTACATCTTATATCTTAATAGATGAATATTATTTAGACCTTAGAAGTTTACTTTTAATATATCTCCCTAATTCATAAACTCCTTGTCCAGTATAAATTAACACAATAAACATTACTGGATACATGTATCTGGAAAAACAGTAAAAGGGCAAGTACACTGTATTAAAATATATTACTGTTAATATTAGAAGCCAATGGATATTCTTAAACTCTTTTCTTCTAATAAGACTTATTATTGCAGCAAAAGCAATAATCAAGTATAGCCTATGTATAGAGGTTGTACTATTATAACCTAAGCTACTAGGAAGATTAAATAAGTTCTTCCAGAGAAATGGTGTATACCAATTTTCCTTAGTTTTTCCTATAGTGTACCAGTATATATACTTTAAGGGCTCCTTAGTCATTGTATTTTTTATTCTATAATTACCTATCCAAGTCTCAACTTCATCATTTACAATTTCATTCCTTCCATAGTCATCATAATTTATTTTACCCTCAGCCCTTATAAGGGATTCATAATCTATATTTTCTATCTTACTTACTGATTGATCGTAGTTTATATAGGTTCCCTTCCAAAAGGGATTACCGCTGGATAGGGTTAAAGGTATGAATTTATCAAAAACCATATAATTTCTAATTATCCATGGACTGAGCATAGCACAAACTATAGCTATCACTAGAAGGGAATATTTTATAATATTTACAAACTTATATTTATTAATAATCCATAAAACTAAAACCACTAGTGGAAACATTAATATTGTCGGCCTAAAAAGAGCCATTAGTCCTAAAACTACCCCTCCCCAAATATAATATTTAGTCTTTCTTTTCCATACGGCATAATAGACAATAAGAATTAATAAGGTCAATAAAAAGGTAAATATCTGCTCCGTTAGAATAATATTTGCTACAAATATATTGGGAAAATATATAGAAGAGATAAAAACTGTTATGAGAGCAGCATTCTTAGAAAAAACTTTTCTAGATATATGGAAGGTTATATATAAAGATAAGGCTCCTAGAATAGCCTGAAATATTTTAAAAGGTAGTATGGGATATTTTCCAAAAACAGCTACAAAGCCAGCTAATACCGTAGTAATACCAGGCATTATGAATACAGTATTTATATCTGGATAATTATAAGTATATTTACCTGTTTCTAAAAGCGTCCAAGCACTTCTCAAATACTTAACATCATCATCATCCATTTTAATTAGATCTCCTATAAGCATGCCCCTATCTCCATGAATAATAAAAGATAGGATGCAGAGAAATAAATAAATACCTATAAAGGTAACTAATAAAATTTTTGTTTTCTTATCCTCATTTTTTAAGGTAAACATACAATCCCTCAATTTATATAAATATAGTAAACCAAGTGATATTATAGCACATATTTACATTTTAGTTAAATATAACTATGGATAGTATTTGTCTTATATGTTAATAAAAAAAGTAGATGTCAACCGGCTGACACCTACTATTCGAGACTTATACTATTTCCAAAATAAAAGAATCATGGTTAGTAAGCTTACAAGAAATACGCATATGGTTTTTATAATCTCCAGAAAATTCCTCATTAGTAATGCCTCCTTTAACAGTTTATGTATTATAAGCATTCTGTCATATCTCTATAACTGCTATTAGTCTTATATCCTGCTACTCTTGACTGTAAATTATAATCTACAATAAATAGATATGCACTTGCACCTTTTATTTCCTAACAGAAAGTCTTTTAACAACACATTTATTAATGTCCTCATATAACCAGCTTTCTAAATACAACTGGAAGCCATATGCTTTTTTAGGTACGTAGATAAAATAAACATAATAGTTCCTTTTTAGTTCTCTTAAACAAATAAAAAAAGCTCAACCACAAAGGTTAAGCCTGCATTATGGTAGGGTGTATAGGAATCGAACCCATAATGTGCGGTCCGTAGCCGCATGTTATATCCATTTAACTAACACCCCGTATTGAATTATAATTAATATAGTGCAAATTTAATTATCATTAACATAGTTATATTAGCATAATTAAGCTTTAAAATCAATTTTTTTGTGAGGTAAAATACATAATACTTTTATTAACTGTTTAGTAAGTTCAAATTATGTTAATAATTATAAAAAGGTCAGAAACAAGCTAAATATCAAAGGTTACTAAAGACATATTATCTGTGTAGTAAATAATATATTAACTTTGTTATTAAGATAACACATATAAAAATTACTATGCTAGAATTTACTTATACCAATAAATTAACTAAGTATATATATATTATTCACAGAATTTTTCATTATCTATTCCTTAAGTGCTATTTTTACTATTGAATTAATATTATAATAGTTATTATGGTATTATATTTTATCTTATAGAATTTACTTAAGGAGAGTTGATTATGAATAATTTAGTAATATTGACAGATTCCAGTTGCGATTTACCATTACAATTTATAAAAGATAATAATATTCCTTACCTAGGCATATGTCTTAATTTTAAAGGTAAAGAATATGTTGAAGATTTTGGTCAAACTTTAACTTATAAAGAGTTTTATAATGAGGTTAGAAAGGGTGAAATGCCCTCAACTGCTCAGGTAAACGCCTATAGGTTTGCTGAAGAATTTAAGAAGCATGTTAAGGAAGGTAAATCAATTATCTATCTTGGCTTCTCATCAGCTCTAAGCGGAACCTTTAACAGCTCCTTAATTGCTAGGGATGAGGTTCTTCAAGAATATCCAGAAGCAGATATCACAGTGATTGACACTAAGTCTGCCTCTATGGGTGTGGGTCTTTTAGTTTATTATGCCTATGAGCTTCTAAATAAAGGGGCTACTAAAGAAGAGATAATTTCCTGGGTTCAGGATAACATACCCAAGACCATTCACTGGTTTACTGTAGATGATTTAAATCATCTAAAGAGAGGTGGAAGAGTTTCCGCCACTACCGCAGCCATTGGAACACTTTTATCCATTAAGCCTGTGCTACATGTAAATGACTCAGGCCAGCTTATTAATGTTTCCAAGGCAAAGGGAAGAAAAAAAGCTATTAAGGAATTATTTTCAAATTTTGAAAAACATGTTGTAAATCCGAAGGATCAGGTAATATTTATAAGTCATGGAGATTGTTTAGAAGAAGCAGAGTCTTTAGCTTCTATGATTAGAGAAAATTATGAGGTTAGGGATATAATAATTAATCCCGTAGGGCCCGTTATAGGAAGTCATTCAGGCCCAGGAACTATAGCCTTATTCTTTCTAGGAGATACCCGTCAGCCATAATCCTCTCTTTAAAAACCTATCCTGCGGCATTATGCAAAAAAATAACCTAAACAATATTTGGTTATTTTATATAAAGGAGGTTTTTTATATGAAGAGTTTAAAAGGCACAAAAACTGCTGTTTCCCTAGCAGATGCATTTGCAGGGGAGGCTCAGGCAAGAAACAGGTATACCTATTATGCAAAGGTAGCAGAAAAGGAAGGTCATCATTATATCGCTGAAATGTTCTTAGAAACAGCTCATAATGAAAGAGCTCATGCAGAGGTATTTTACAACTATCTTGTAGATGGTCTTGGTGCCTCTACAATTAAAGTTGATGCTGAATATCCTATAGGTAAAGAAACTACTTTAGAGAACCTTTATTATGCTGCAGCTGGTGAAAGAGAAGAATGGGGAATGCTTTATCCTAATTTCTCACAAATTGCTAAAGAAGAGGGTTTCCCTCAAATAGCTCGTTCCTTTGATGAGATTATCGAAGTAGAAAACAGGCATGAATCTAGATTCCTGGCCTTCTATTATGCTCTCAAGGAAGATAAGCTTTATAAGAGGGATGAAGAAATATTCTGGAAATGTGCTAACTGTGGCTACATACATGAAGGAAAGGAAGCTCCAGGAGCTTGTCCTGCATGTAAATACCCAAGAGGCTATTTTGAACCCTTAAGAGAAGAGCCCTATGATGTAAGGCTTAAGGGAGAACCTGAAGAACAATAGCATTTTGAGAAAATAGCGAGGACATTAGTCTTCGCTATTTTATTTTTCCTATATTAATTTATATAATTACAAAAATTGATATAATGTAAAGTATCAGTAATTTAAGATAGGAGTGACAGTATGAAACACATAAAAACCAATGCCATGAGGCTCCTTGATAAGGAAGGCATTCCTTACACTGTACATAGCTATGAAATCACCGATGGTCATATAGATGGAGTTTCTGTAGCAGGAAAGCTTCAAAAGCCTATGGAAACAGTGTATAAAACTCTAGTAACAAAGGGTGCAAGCAAAAATTATTATGTTTTTGTTATCCCTGTGGCAGAGGAGCTTGATTTAAAAGCTGCTGCAAAATCTGTAGATGAAAAATCTGTAGCTATGATACCTGTAGCAGATATAAATAAGGTTACTGGTTATATAAGAGGAGGTTGTTCCCCTCTAGGAATGAAAAAGGAATATCAAACGGTGATTGATATATCCTGCGAAAATCTTGATTCAATAATTTTTAGTGCTGGTAAAATAGGTTATCAGATAGAGTTAAAGCCTGAAGCTTTGGCAGCTTTAATTAAAGCTAAAAGGGCTCCTATTATCCAAAATAAATAAAAGCTGCACCTTAGTCAGCTTTTATTGTATCTTGATCCTATAACTCAAAGGAAGCATGGCTCCCTTGAACTCCCGTGGTGATTACAAGCTTAGCCTGAATTCTTTCCTTAAGCTCTGGTACATGAGATATTATACCTACTAGCCTTCCGGAGCTCTGAAGCTCTATTAAAGTTGAGATTGCATTATCTAAGGATTCAGGATCTAAGGTTCCAAATCCCTCATCCACAAACATGGTTTCAAGGCTTATTCCTCCAGCATTGGCCTGAACCACATCTGCAAGTCCTAGAGCCATAGATAAGGAAGCCTTAAAGCTTTCTCCTCCAGACAAGGTCTTTACATGGCGGCACTTTCCAGTATAATTATCATAAACCTCTAGCTCTAAGCCCTGTTGGGCATTTCCCTTTATCTTTTCCTTTATTCTGCTTAAAAGATATCTTCCAGAGGTCATCTTTAAGAATCTGGCATTTGCTGCTTCAATTATTTCATCAAAGTACGCTGCCAATACATATCTCTCAAAGCTTATCCTCTCAGGGTTATTTCCCTTAGAAACTCTAGCAAGCTCTCCAAAGATAAGATAGCTATCTTCCTTCTCAGCTATTTTATTTTGAAGCCTTATTATCTCCTTAAGCAGCTTTTCATTATTGGTAATTCTTGAGAATAATAATCTTTCCTCTTCCTGAAGCTTCTGCTTCTCTTCTTTAAGTGATGTCACCTTATTTTCTATGATAGTAATATCTATTGGCTCTAATCCCTGAAGTACCTTTTCTCTTTCTGCCCATCTATCTGTTATGGACTTAAGCTCTTCATTATATGCCTTAATTTCCTCATCAAGTCTGACTATTTCATCCTCTGATAGCTTATATCTCTCGTAATCCTGAATATCTTTAAAGCCTCTCTGCCTTACACCCTCTATAAGATCTCTTTGTGCTTCTTTAAGCTCTTCCTTCCCCCTTCTTAAATCCTCTTCTTTGTTTCTGTTATCCGCTTCTGCTGCTGCTTTCTTATTACATAGAAGATTATAATTTTCCTGTGCCTTTTTATATTTCTCTTCAAGATCTTTAAGTCTATTTCCCTTTTCTTCAATTTCCCTGTTTAAATCTTCTAGGGAGAATATTCCTGAAGGCATAGCCTCCTTAAGCCTCTTTAGAGCCTCTGACTCCCTTTGGTAAAGCCCATAGGATTGAAGATAGGTACTTTCAAGGCTCTTTACCTCTTCCTCCTGTACTTTTAGCTCTTCTTTATAGTGTTTCTGTCTTTCTAAAGAGTTTTTGAGCTGATTCTCCTTTTCTTTAAGCTTAAAAATTTCATTATCTATAGACTTAAGCTCATCCTCTAATATAAGCTTTTCCCTTATAACAAAGGATAAAAGCTCCTCCTTTTTAACACTGTCAATGTCCTTAGTAAGGAAGGGGCTAAGCTCCTCCTTTAAAAGATTAACAGTTTTACCCTGCTCGCTTCCCTTAGTATTTAATTCTGTAAGCTTATTTAACAATTCATTATACAGCTTATTCTTCTCCTCAAATACCCTTTTACTATCCTTAAGCTCTTCTTCTGTAGGCATACCCTCCATTTTTCTTGCTGGTGAGGGGTGATGTAATGATCCGCATACTGGGCATGGAATATTTTCCTGAAGCATATCTCCTAGTATCCCTGCTTGACCCTTTCTATAGATATCCTCCAGATTTTCATATCTTCCTTTAGCATTTTTAAGAACAAGCTCTTCCTTTAAACAATCTTCTCTGCAGATCTTATAACTATCTCTTATAGAGCTTAATCTCTGCTCCTCAGAGTAAAGTCTATCCAGCTTCCTTTTATGCTCTTTCTTTTCCTTAAGATCATTTTCCTTCTCCTTAAGGGATATAGATGCACTCTGAAGAATGCCTATTTCTTCTTGAAGCCTTTCTAAATTCTCTTTTATTTCCACTACCTGGGCAGCCTTCTGACTTTTTCTTTTTTCATTAAGCTTTAAAGTTTTTTCTACCTCTTCTATGGTATGCCTCTTTTCCATAAACTCTCGAACCTTTTCAAGATTCTTAGTAAGGTCTGACACTATTGAAGTAAGGGTTTTTCTTTCCTCTTCTCTTCCTTCCTCTCTCTCAAGGCAGAGCTTGCTTTCCTCTAAAGACATGCTTATAGAATCTAAGTTCTTCCTGCTTTCCTCTAAACTCTTTTCCTTTAAAGATAAATTAACCCTTCTATTCTTCTCATACTCTTCCTTTCCCCTTAGGGTAAGTGCCTTTCTACCCTTCTCTAAGGCAAATTCATGATTATAGTAATAATCTTTTTTACCCTCTAGCTCAAATCTTCTCATTTCTAAAGACTTAAAATCAGAAAGCTCTTTATTTAATTGAACTGCCTTAGTTATCTCCTGCTGATATTTTAAAAGCTCCTCTTCCAAAGCTTGAATAATTTTTGATAGACTCCTTCCCTTGTCTTTATCCTCATCCATTAAGACTTTGGACAGGCTTAGAAGCTCCTGTAGATTTAAGTTATCGGAATTTCTAAGACTTATGAAATCCTCCCTTTCCTCCCAGTTTAGATTCCTTATATTGGTATTCCTCTGTTCTATAAAACTTTTAATGGCATCAGCTAATGCCTTAGCCTTTACCTCAAGGCTTTCCTGAACCCTTAAAAAGGATTGTGTACCAAAAACCCTTCTGAATATTTCCTCTCTATCTCTGCTTCCGGCACTTAATAGCTCCCTAAATTCTCCCTGAGGTATCATAACTATCTGTCTAAACTGCTCATAGCTTATGCCAAAGAGTTCCTGAATTTTTTTGTTTACCTCTGTAACTCCTGTTATAACCTTCCCTTCAGGAAGTTTAAGTTCAGCATCAGACTTTTGCTCTGTGTACCCCTCTCCTTTAAGCTTTTTCTTTTTTTGCTGGGGGGTTCTTTTTATATAGTAGCTTCTTCCTCTAATTTCAAAGTATAGCTCTACAAAAGTAAGCCTATCTTCTCTGGCAAAATCGCTTCTGAAATTGTCACTTTCTCTTTCATTACCACTGGCTCTTCCATAAATCCCATAGCTCATGGCATCAAAAATAGTGGTCTTACCTGCTCCTGTAGGACCTGTTATCAAGAATATTTTTTCATCCTCTAATAGGGTAAAATCTATTGTCTCCTCTTCCGCATATGGACCAAAAGCAGACATGGTGAGCTTTAAAGGCCTCATCGCTTTTCCTCCTATTCCTCTTTTTCAACCTTATCTATTACTTCTTCTACTATCCTTTGCTTATCAGGACTAAACTCTAATCCGGTAATATTTTTATAAAAATCCCCAAAAAGTTCTAGCTTGCTTTTTAATTTAAAGTTTTCTGAGGCAGAAGTCTTTGAAGCCTCTTCTTTTTTTCTAGATTCCTCTCTGCTTAAGAGCATTATATTAGGATAAACTCCCCTAAGCTGTCCTATGGGATCAAGAAGCTCCCCTTCATCTGTAAGTATAACATTTATGTAATCCTCTATATTTGCATCTTTATATACCTCAGGCTTTAAAAGCTCTTTAAGCTTTCCCTTAATTTTTCTCATATCTCTTCTAGGAGAAAGCTCATGAAGCTCCACAGAGGAATTTCCTTCACAATCAATATTTACTATTGCAACACTTTTTTTATGATTAACCTCAGAAAAGGAGTATTTTAAAAGAGATCCAGAATATCTTATATTGTCACAGCCAACTCTCTGAGGTCCATGGAGATGTCCTAAAGCTGTATAAGTAAAGCCATTAAAATTTTCTGCCTTAACATACTCTGTACCTCCTATAGATAGAGGTCTTTCTGATTCACTTAGCTCCGGCTCTTGAGAACCTATGACAAAGCCATGATATACCATTATGCTTCTTTCTCCCTCTACCTTTAATGCATTAACCCTTTCTAAAATGCACCTAAGGGCATCTTCATGACACCTTATATCCTCTCTTTTGTAAAGCTCTCTCACCACAGGAGGATCTGCATAAGGAACTAAATAAAAGCTAACAGGACCATATTCATCTCTTAAGGTTACTTTTTTTATTTCTTCTCTTAAATTTCCCTCTATATAAAGCCCTCTGGCGTTTAATAAGGAACTGCCAAAGCCTAACCTTTCTGGACTGTCATGATTGCCTGCAATGGCTAATATAGGTATCTTAAGGTCTAAAAGTATCCTGGAAAAGGTCTTATCTAGTAGCTCTACTGCCTCTACAGGTGCCACGGACCTATCATACAAATCCCCTGCAATAACAAGAGCATCAGGTCTTTCCTTCTCCATTAGAGCAATAAGCTGCTCTAGTATAAACTCCTGATCCTCGGTCATATAAAATTCATTTACTATCTTACCTATATGCCAGTCTCCAGTATGAATAAATTTCATAAAAATCACCCTAATCATATATTTATATTTTATTATAACAAAAAATGCCTTGCACAGCTTATAAAATCGCTTTACAAGGCATTTGGGATTTTTAGTTATTTTTTGTTTTATTTTGTTCTTCCTTACTGAATTTTGCAAATTTAATGTTTAGGTAAACTGTTATTGCAATAAATGCAGCTATTACTACTGCTATGGTAATATCCATTGATGACATTCTTATCCCTCCTTCTTATCAGTATTTATACTGGTAAGAAGGGGTTTCCCTTATATTTACTTCCATGAAAGCATTTTATTTTAAAGCGTTTAAAATAAATCCTAAAATCCTTAAAATGAACCCTTATAAAATAAATATACTTTTGCTGTTTTATAAGATCTTTGCAGAAGGAATATAATATTAAAAAGCTGCATAAAAAACCGAGCTTATCCCTTAAACTCATTCCCCCTGGGATTTCTGTCTCGGAGATGGTGCTTAAAGTAATTAAAGCTTGAGTGCTTTCTGATCTATTCCTTAAAGCTACAGTATCACTGGGAGAAAAGAGCAAAGCAAATTTCATAATAGCTATTATTATTAAAACTATAGTAAGTAGCTTATAAAATCTCCTTTTGCTCAAGAAAATCTCTCCTTAAATTCATTATCTTGTATATATCTCAACTATTTTAAGTATAACCTCACAAGCCTTTTCCATAACTTCTAAACAAGCATACTCATATTTTCCATGATAGTTTTCTCCACCAGTAAATATATTAGGTGTGGGAAGTCCCATATAGGATAATCTTGCTCCGTCTGTACCACCTCTTATAGGTACCATTCTAGGGGTAACTCCTACCTCTTTCATAGCCTTTTCAGCATTTTCTACCACATACCAAACAGGCTTTATCTTTTCCTTCATGTTTCTATACTGTTCTTTTATTGTAACTTCCACTGTACCAGCACCATATTTTTCATTAAGCTTTTCTTCTATTTCTTTCATTTTCTTATTTCTAGCATCAAAGCTATCATCAAAGAAATCTCTTATTATAAAGCCCATGGAGGTGTTTTCTTCATCTCCCTTAATATCTGTAAGGTGATAGAAGCCTTCATAGCCCTCAGTATTAGCAGGTATTTCATTGGGAAGCATATTTAAAAATTCATTAGCTATAAGCATGGAGTTTTTCATCTTATTCTTTGCTGAACCTGGGTGCACATTTCTTCCATGTATTATAACCTTAACCCCTGAAGCATTGAAATTTTCACATTCAAGCTCTCCTTCAGGACCTCCGTCCATAGTATAAGCTAAGTCTGCATTGAAGAAGTCAACATCAAAGTGGTCTGCTCCTTCACCTATTTCCTCATCAGGAGTAAAGCCTATTTTGATATTTCCGTGTTTAAAATCAGGATTTTTCATTATATATTCAACGGCAGTTACTATTTCTGATAATCCTGCCTTATCGTCAGCTCCTAAAAGAGTTGTTCCATCAGTGGTTATAAGGGTCTTTCCTACATAATTCTTTAACTCAGGAAAATCCTTTGGTGACAGAACTACATTTAGTTCCTTATTAAGAACTATGTCCTTGCCATCATAATTATCTACCTTTTGAGGATTAACATTTTTTCCTGACATATCTGGTGAAGTATCCATATGTGCAATAAAACCTATAGTGGGAACTTCCTTATCAATATTTGATGGTATTGATGCATAAACATATCCATGTTCACTTAAGGTTACATCTTTTACCCCAAGCTCCTTTAACTCCTCATAGAGCATCTTTGCTAAAACAAGCTGCTCTGGAGTACTGGGAGTAGTACCAGTACTATCATTGGATGTGGTTTCTAACTTTACATATCTTAAAAATCTTTCTAATAAATTGGACATTTTATCACTCCTTAGTTAATTTCATTTCCTTATTATTATTTAAAGGCTGTATAGCCCTTACTCACTTAGATATAAAATAGTTCACACCCAAATTATACCACATCAGTAAAGGAATGATTAGCCTTTTCATCTTTTGGTTATAATTATTACTACTAAATAATTTTACACCTATTTTTGTAAGGAGGATATAATGGAAAGGAAATTTTTTCTTAAAAGCTTTAGAGAAAAACTCATAGCCAATATACTTTTAATTATGCTGAGCCTTTTTATAGTTATTAGTGCCTTTTCTTATAATATATTTTTAAAAAGCTACGGTGATCTTATTGTTACAGGAAATTACTCTGAGGCCTTAAATCTTCAGGAAAGTCATCTTAAATTCAATCCTTTTAAAGCTGTTCTCTTTAACCGAGATCAGGATAGGCTTATTTCACTCTATCTTCAAGAACTTAATTTAAGCTACGAGGATGAGAAACTGTCAGAAAAAGATTTTATAGGTATTTTAAAGGGTCTGGATATTCTTACAGATGATGCTATAGTTGATGTATATAAATCAAATCTAAAAACTGAGGTTGAAGCAGATCTAAGCTATAATAAAGCTCTGTCCTTCCTTAAAGATAAGGCTTACCCTAAGGCTTTAGAAGCCTTAAAGAAAATTCCCGAGTACTCCTCTCTTTACCAGAAGGCTAGTACAAAAAAAGAGGAGATTTTAGGTGATTATAAGGCAGATCTTCTTTCGCTTTCTAAAAGCTACGCAGAAAAAGATTATTATTCTAAAGCTATAACTGCCTTAGAAGAATATATAAGCTACAATTCAGAGGATAAATCCATAACTGATGAAATAGAAAGCTTAAAGAATAAAAGATCTGAATATCTAAAAAATAAGGAAGGCTCTCAGGCAGCAGCATCTTCTTCTGTGATAAGCCTCCTAGACATAGCCACTGAGGATAAAACCTCTATTGAGTCTCATATAAATGGACTAGGATTAACAAGCAACACCCCTTATCTAGCCTGGGTAAGCACCAAAAATCAAATGACCTATATCTTTCAAGGACGAGATAAGGCCTGGCAGCTTACTGATAAATTTAAATGTTCTACAGGCATAAAGGGCTATGAAACTCCTTTAGGTATATTTACTATGAATGGAGACAAAGACACCTGGTTTTTTAATGAAAAATATAATGATGGAGCTAAATACTGGACTAGAATAAATGGTGTATATCTCTTTCATTCAATTCCCTTTGATAAAAGTCAAAGTCAGGTAACTGATAGTATTTTAGGTGAGCCTAGATCTCACGGCTGCATAAGACTTTCTGTAGAAAATGCAAAATGGATATACGATAATTTAACAAAGGGTACTACAGTGGTAGTCAGATAATAAAAAAAGAGTAAAAAATACTGATATGAATAGGAGCTCCTGCAAAGAATATCTTATCTTCGTAGAAGCTCCCATACTTGTTTATATTTATTTAAAATCACTGTCTCTTATATGCCCTTAGGCTTATAAATTCTTCTGTTTTCTAAGGACCACAGTCTTTCAGAAAAACTTCCAGGTTCAACATCCTCTACTATTTTTCTCATATCAAACATCCTAGCATCTATCATATCTATATGATGAAGAATTTCAGCCTCTGGTATCATAGGCCTAACAGGGCTTCCATATTCCGGTTCATAGTGATGTGATAGTATCATGTGCTGAAGGAGCATGACAATTTCTTTATCTATATTAAGCTCTCTAGCCACAAGCTCTAATTTTTTTATACCCTGAGTTATATGACCAAGAAGTGTACCTTCTACGGTATAATCATTTACTATACCAAGATCACTAGAATCCATCTCCTCCATTTTTGCAAGATCATGGAGTATAATACCTCCATAAACTAAATCCCTATTTAAAAAATTATAAAGCTCCGTAATCTTTTCTCCTAGTCTCAGCATTGATAATATATGATACAAGAGCCCAGTCCTAATAGCATGGTGGTTTTTCTTTGCAGCAGGATAATACATAAGCTTATCCTTATAACCTTCAAAGATTCTTCCTACCAAAAGCTTAATCTGAGGGTTTTTCATTCCTGATATATACTCCATGATTTCCTTATACATAGACTCTGGCTCAAAAGGAGCCGATGCTACGAAATCCTGTATATTTACCTCATCTCTTTCCTCTATGGCCCTTATTATTTCAATTCTTAGTTGGGAATTTCCCTGCCAGGAGGTTACTAAAGCCTTTACTTTAACTAGAATCTGACTCTTAAGCTCTTCTTGATGTGCCTCAGTAACATCCCAAAGCTTGGCGTTTATCTCTCCGGTCTTATCCGAGAGTACAATATCCATGTACTTTTTTCCGTTAGAACCAAGCTTCACCTCCAGCTGCTTTATAAGATAAAAACCGATAATAACCTCATTTACCTGAAATTCGTTGATTTTTTTAGGCTCTAAAGTCATGCTACCCCTCCTTATATATTTTTTAATTTATTATATATAGGTTACTATTTATTAACTTGTGTTTTCAACAACTTTTTAGGAAAATATACACATAGAGAAAAATTGGAGGCGATTTTATGAATATCAGCTTACCTCATAAAGTTCAATATATCATAGATATTTTATATAATGAAGGCTATGAAGCCTTTGCTGTAGGTGGTTGTATTAGAGATAGCCTTCTTGGCAAAAGCCCTCAGGATTGGGATATAACCACTTCTGCTTTTCCAGACGCTGTAGAAAAGCTTTTTGATAAAACTATACCCACAGGAATTAAGCATGGTACTGTCACTGTAATAATTGAGGGGGAAGCCTTTGAAGTAACCACCTATAGAACTGATGGAACATATATTAATAATAGAAGACCTGAAACCGTATCCTTTGTATCCTCTCTTAAAGAGGATTTAGCAAGAAGAGATTTTACAATCAATGCTCTTGCATATAATACTAGGGAAGGATTAAAGGATTATTATTCTGGTATAGATGACTTAAATAAGAGAGTTATAGAAACTGTAGGGAATGCAGACATACGCTTTCAAGAAGATGCACTGAGGCTTTTAAGAGCTGTGCGTTTTAGCTGTCAGCTTGATTTTTCTTTAGACCCTAAAACCCTCCTCTCTATTAAAAATAATAGTTCTCTTATAAAAAATATTAGCAAAGAAAGAATTAGAGAAGAGCTTAATAAAATTCTTCTTTCTCCTAAACCCTCTAAGGGCTTTTTACTCCTGGAAAGTACAGGGCTCTTAAAGCATATACTCCCTGAGGTTCAGGAAATGGTTGGTATGAATCAACATAATCCTCATCATGATAAGGATATTTTCCTTCATACTCTAGCAGTGATAGATAACAGCCCGAGAGATATAACTCTGAGGCTTTCTGCACTACTACATGATATTGGAAAGCCTAGAACCTTTTCCATAGACAAAAAAGGAATAGGTCACTTTTATGGCCATGATGAGTTAGGTGTATCTATGACAGATGCCATACTAAAAAGGCTGACCTATGACAATAAAACCATAAACCTTGTTAAAAAGCTTGTAAAGCATCATATGCTGGTATTTAAAGAGTCAAGATCTCCAGTCCTTAAAAGAACTATGGCTGACTTAGGGAAAAATAATATGAAGCTGCTCTTTTCTCTCCAGAGAGCGGATATAAAAAGCAGTGCTCCTCCTTTTAATCTTTCCGCAGTAGATTCCTTAGAGGAAAAAACTAAAAAAATAATAAAAGATAAAGATCCTATTTATATAAAGGATTTAAACATTACCGGGGAAGATTTAGTAAGAGAGCTTAATATAGAACCTGGAAAAATAGTAGGTGAAATACTAAATCATCTTTTAGACGTTGTTTTAGAGAGACCTTTTTTAAATGAGGCTTCTGAGTTATTAAAATTATCCAAGTTATACTATGTACACATACAGAATAAAGGCAGGAAATAATTTATTCCCTGCCTTTTTTATATATAACCAAATGATTGTAAAAGCTAATCATTTAATAACTCGTCTATTTTTATAAAGGGACAAAATCAAAACTATGCCTGAAATAGCACCAAAGAACAAAAATGCTTGAATTATAGGTGCAAAGTTATAACTTCCCTTCTCCCAAAAGTCTATGAAATCATTGCTAATATAAGTCATAGGAAGGGTATAGGCCACTGCTTTTACTGCCTCAGGAAGATTTTCCGTTCTGATTCCCATCATTCCACAGATAAGCATAATTCCAAAGTACAGTACCATAGCAACAGCATAGGTAGGTCCAAATTTCTTAAAAATATTTGCTAGTCCATGAGATAATATAAAGAAAATCGCCCCCAGAAGGTATAAACATATAATTAATACCAGTGCAGAACTGAATTTGGGAATCTGTAAATCCAGAAGTATGAAGTCAATGGCGATATAAATAATAAATGCTATTGTCATAACTAACATCTGAGCAATAATTTTTGCTATAATTACGCCTCTCTCATTAAATCCGAATAACCTCAGTCTAATGGGTATCTCCTTTTCTATCTCTTGAGAATAGATTGCTGAATAGCCAAGGAATATTATTGCCATAGGGATTACAAGACTCATGGTAATAAACACCTCTGTATTAGCCTGCTTAACCATAGACTCTGGAACCTGTGCTGCTATGCCCATGGTTATAATAAAAGACATGACAATAGGAAAAATAACGCCAAAGATGGGGATAAAGGGATTTCCTAAGATATTTCTTATTTCATATAAAATTAAATTCCAGCTACAGCCCTTTAACTTCATGGTATACCCCTCCTTCTGTTAGGTTTTCATAATAGCTTTCCTTAGCATTAATGGACATAATCTCAATATCACTATTACTTCTCTTAAAATTTATATCGTGCTTTACTAAAAGTGAAATGACCTTCTCTTCCATATTTTTATCCTTGCAGGATAAAGCAATTAAGTGTGCTGGTGCCTTTAATCTTGTAAAATCTGCAGTCAAAGCTTCATTTTCCTTGTTATTTTCAATGGTAATAATAGCATTACCGCAATACTTATGAAATAGCTCTTCCTTTTTCCCAAAAGCTATGACCCTGCCTTCATCTAATAGAAGAATCTTATCTGCTAATTGTTCTAATTCCTCATAATAGTGAGATACAATACATAGGGTAGTTTTTTTATCCTTATACCACTGTACTAGCTTTTCCATAAGTTTTTGCCTTGTTTCAAAATCAAGACCTGAGGTTACCTCATCAAAAAATGTCAGAGGAGCATCCTGTATCATTACCATGATTATTGTAAGCCTTTGCTTTTGTCCCCCTGAAAGAGCAGAAAACTTCTTCTTTAAACATCCTTCAAAATCAAAAAATGATATTAATTCCTGAAGCTTTTTATCTTTCTTAATCTTTCTATTCAGTATTGTTTCCATAATGTATTTTACAGACATTGTATTAGCATAATTATTATGCTGCATATGCACTGCCATCTCTTCAGGCTGAAGCTTAGTACTTATACTTCCCTTATAATCCGTTAATCCAAGGATGGATTTTACCAAAGTTGTCTTTCCAGCCCCATTAGAACCAATTATTCCAATTCCTTCTCCCTCTTGGAAGACGATGGGTTCTTCAATATTAAGTGCTATCTGTTTTCCATATTGAACCTTTAAATTTTTAATTGTAAGAAGCATACCTTATCCCCCTTTCATCTAATAAAATTATAGCAATTTCCTATGAATTTCCTATGAATTTCACATGCAAATTCTATGCTAATAAAAAGAAGCTTTATGAACATATTGCTCATAAAGCTCCTCTTATAGGTCTCTCATTATGATTATTAACTTAAGCTTATATAAAAATAAGCTCTGACTCTACACCACCTTTAAAATTATCAACTTTAACCTGACAGCCTAATACCTTTCCATAATAAGCTGCTATATAAAGTCCTAGTCCATGGCCCTTTTCCTTGCTATTACTGCTTACAAAAGGCTCATAAATATGCAAAAGCAGTTCTTCTTCTATCTCTGCTCCATAGTTTTTAATAGAAAGATGTTTTTCCTCTAGTATAATTTGAATTAGTTCTCCCCGTGGTGTATATTGAACTGCATTAGATAGCAAGTTATCTACCATTTTCTTTATGATTTCTCTATCTGCTTGTATATCCTTCATTGATCCTTGGATATTTACAGATATCTCCTTATCCTTTATCTGAATCCTGTAGCTGTTTAAAGACTCCTGTAAGATTTCCTCCATGGAAACAGCTTCTATATGAAGATTGTCAGCACGATGATTTAAATATAAGATATCCTCTACAATCCTCCTCATGGATTGGAGCTGCTCCTTAACCTGGGGCAAATATTCCTTTGTATTTTTATATTTTCCTACTTCATTAATCATTCCTTCTAGCAGTAATAATGCTGCTGTAATGGGAGTCTTTAATTGATGGGAGGAAGCTCTTAAAAATACCTCCTGCCTCTTATTTTCTTCCGCTAGTTTCATATTCTTTTTCTCTAATTCCTGATAGTTCTCTCGAAGCCTTTGATAAAGTTCATTTAATGTTCTTCCAAGCTCTCCAATTTCATCATTTCCTGTGATTTTTAAAGGATTTATTTCTAAATTTTTTGCTTCCCTTACAGAATCAGCATAGCTTGCAAGCTTAATAATAGGGTTAATTATTCCTTTTGAAAACATCTGTGAAAAAATCAATACCAATAAAAACACCACTGCAGCTATCATGGGAAGGCTTTCCAAAATTATCGGTCTTATTTCATCTATTTGGGGAGTCATAACCGGAAGAAAAGACATAACTACTGAATCCTCAGACTTACCCATGGCTATATAGTTTGTATACTGATTATTCTCATCTCTTGTACTTCCTTCATAGACTATCATTGAATCTGATACCCTGTGTATTTTATAGCTACCCTCTTTAAATCCAGATTCTACATTTTTTACATCAAATTTGAATTCTACTGGATAATTATTTTTAAATATATCATCAGGAAATAATTTTTCCTTAATTAAAGGAAAGTTAAAAGCTTCCTCATTTAACTCTTCTAATTTATCCATACTAGAAAAATAATACCTAAGCTTTTCCACCGTCTGTAATATTTCTTCATCTTTTATTTCAACGGTGCTTTTAAAGAACTTACCAACAATATAGAAGGTGTTTCCGCTGTTGGGTAGCTCTATGGTAATAGTACCTGTAGGATTTTTTACCGTGAGATTGTCATAGCTTTTTTCTTTAATATATCCCTTTTGAATGGCTATAACAGACTCATAATTGCTTTTATTAATATGCTCTACATATAAAGATGGGAGCATAAAGGCAAAGTATCCAACAACTAATGTAACAATAATGAGAGAAACAATCATGCTATATAAAAATGTTTTTCTCGATAACCCCACTTTAGCTATACCTCCTTAATAAACTGATAACCTATGCCAATTACAGTCTTGATATAATTTTCAGGAAGCTTTTTTCTTAAATTCTTCACATGAGCATCAATAATACGGTCATTACCAATATAATCTTCATTAAAAATCTTAAGAATCAATTGCTCCCTGGTAAAGGCTCTATAGGGCTCTCTAGCTAAGGCTTGTAATAATAAAAACTCACTTAAGGTAAGCTCTAAAGCTTTTCCATCATAAAAAGCCTGATAAGACTCATCATGAATAGTTAAGCCTTTCCCTGGTTCTTCTTTCTGCACTTTCTTTTTTACTCTTCTTAGTATAGTTTCCATTCGTTTTAATAGTATAATTGGTGATACAGGCTTGATCACATAATCATCGGCATATAGATTAAAGGCCTTTACCTGAGTCTGCTCATCTTCAAGAGCCGTGAGCATAATAGTAGGCATATCCTCTCTGTTATCCTTTATATACTGAAGCACCTCTAATCCGCTTATCTTTGGCACCATAATATCTAACACTGCTAAATCAAATTCCTGTGTTTGTAATAATTTAAGAGCCTCTTCTCCGTCAGTAGCGGCAATCACAGTATAATCCTTCATTTTCATATATTCAGTTAAAACCTCCTGAATAGTAGGCTCATCTTCTAAAAATAATACCCTTGTCATATAAATCACCCCATTTATTTTATTATAGCAAAGGGCTATGAATTTCCGATGAATATATATAAAAAAAGGATATATTCTCTATACCCTTTTTTTAATATATTCATTGATAATGTCATATACTTTTTTATTACTTTTTTTCAAAGAAATAATCCTATTCTTTTCGTTTAAAAAGCAGTGCTCACTCCTACCTATGGCTTTAACTTCACCGGTTTCAGAGGCTATAACCCTATAGGATAAAACAAGCTTTATTCCTGTAAACTCCTCTATTACTGGGATAATGCTAATATCCTCATTAAACTTAGTCATAGCCTTATAATTGCAGGAAACACTCACTACAGGGCTGATTATGCCTTCCTCCTCCATTTTTTCATAGCCACAGCCTATCTGGTCTAATAAATCTAATCTTGCCTCTTCAAACCACCTTATATAATTAGAATGATGAATTATTCCCATCTTATCTGTTTCGTAATAGTGAGTTTTTCTCTTATATGTTTTTATATCCATTTTCATCTCATCTCCTTTTATTTATTTTACCTAAATATACTTATAATTTATAGAGCCTAGAGAGAAAATACCCCCTAGGCTCTATGATCTGTGCTTACCTTTTTTAGCTTATCCACTGAACTCCACCACTTATTATCTTCCATTTACCGTCCTTTTTTTCTAAAGTATATTTTCCACCTATAGCCCCTTTGCCTGACCTCCACTTAGATACATTAGTTACAAGTTTATTATCCTTAAGAGCTACGTCCTCATATTTAATAATTATTCCATCCTCAAAATACATGTCTTTTATATAACCTTTTTCAATAAGTCCTTCATAATTGTCTATAAGAAGAGTAAAGCCATTTTTATCACAAAAGCCCTTAAAAAGCTCAATAAGCCCCTTCTTATCTTGAAGCTCAGCCTTTTCTATATCTAAGCTTATATACTTTATATCGCCATTTAATACCGTATCCTGGTTATACATATCTTCAAAGACAAGAAAATATGCCTCTGGCTGGCTCTGCTCCTGTGCTGCTTCACCCCTAGGTGTTGTGCATCCTAGTAATCCTAAAATTATTATTGAAAGCATAAAAATTACCCCAGTAACTCTTTTACCCATTATTCTTTCACCCCTTAAAAATAGTACGAAGTGTTATAGTAATAAGTTTTTCCATTAAAACTCCCTGGAAAATAAAATTATATAGCTCAATAGCCTGAATAGTATATATACTATTCAGGCTCTATTTATGGGTTACATTTTAATTATATTTCCGTTATAGAATAGATATAAGTATTTATCCTTAACCTCTTTACCTGTGAGCCTCTGAAGAGCATCGCAATAATAGCTTATTTGAAGCTTGTATCTTTCCTTTATCTCTTCCTCTCCCTTTTCCCCTACAAAATCTGTTTTATAATCCAAGAGTACTAGCTTATCTTCTTCCTCAAAGAAGCAGTCAATAATACCCTGAACCCTAATTTTCTCATCACTATAAATCTCTTTGGGAAGCTCTGGTCTAACTACTGTACTAGGTATTTCAATAAAGAAAGGAACTTCTCTATATATCTTTCCTTGAGCTTTATGCACCTTTAAAAGTGTTTCTCCTAAAGAGCTTTTGAAAAAATCAAGGATTTTTTTACTGCTTACAGCCTTTCTTTCCTCTTCATTTATAAGCTCCTTATCTACCATAGCATTTATTTGATCATTAATTTCCTCTATAGAAGCTACTTTATCAAAATTCATATGCCTCATTACAAAGTGAACAATAGTACCTCTTTCTGCTGGAGAAAGTCCTCTTCTCTCTTGAAGGAATTCAGGCTTTCTTATGGACTCAGGCTTAAAAATGCTCACATATTCTCCATCATACTCCTCTTTTAAAGCCTGCCTCTTAAGCTCAGATACGGAAATATTTGCTGGAAGAGTAGATGAATATTTATATTTATAATCAAAGCTCAGCCTTCTATCTATTTCCTTACTGTAGCCTCCCTCTTCACCCTGAAGGGCAGATAAGTCTTCAGAATTATCCACAGGTACTTTAATTTTTTCCCCAAGTACTTCTCCTTTTTTCCACAACTTTGTTTTCCAAAGGGAGCCTTCATCCTCTGATGTTACAGTAATAGAGCAATTATTTATCTCTCTTATAGCCTCTCCATGAGGATGCTTAGAAATAGCCATAGCTATCCAATCTAAATAACTCTTTCCCTTAAAGACTTCTGACTCTGGTATTTTACCTGATGCAGAAGCTCCCTGGCACCATTTATCTGCAGCTTTTTCAAGGTTTGTTACAGAGCCTGTTATAATAAGCTTTTCCTTAGCTCTTGTAAAAGCTACATAAAGAATTCTCATTTCCTCTGATAGACTTTCCAGCTTAAACTTTCTTTTTATAGCCTCCTTTGCAATGGTAGGATAGCTTACTCTTTTATCTATATCTACATAATTAGGTCCATATCCAAGCTCCTCATGATACAGAACCTCTCCTCTTAAATCCATGAGGTTAAAGTTCTTTCCAGTGCCTGAAAGTATCACCACTGGAAATTCTAAGCCCTTACTTTTGTGGATACTCATTATCCTTACTACATCCTCATTTTCGCCAAGTATCTTAGCACTTCCCATATCGCCGCTGCTCTTTCTAAGCTTATTTATAAAGTTTATAAAGTTAAAGAGCCCCTTAAAGCTGGTTTTATCATATTCTCTTGCTCTTTGGAAAAGTACCCTTAAGTTAGCCTGTCTCTGTATTCCTTTAGCCATGGCACCAACATATCCATAATAGGAGGTATCCATGTATAAATACCAAATAAATTCATCAATAGGCATATAAATAGACTTATCTCTCCAGGTGTTTAAGCTCTTTATAAAATAACGGCACTTTTCCTGAAGCTCTTTATATTCCGTATCCTCTTCCTCTGCCAAAGCCTTTATATTTTCATAAAAGTATCTGTCCTTTTCCTGAGCTCTTAAATCTGCCAATTCCTCAGTGGTAAAGGCAAATATAGGAGAACGAAGCACTGCAAGCATAGGTATATCCTGCATAGGATTATCTATTATTTGAAGAAGGGACATTATGGTTCTAATCTCTACGGACTGGAAATATCCTGTAGAGGTATCAGCATATACAGGAATACCCTGAAGCCCAAGCTCTTCTTCAAAAATTGGAGCCCATTGACTGGTAGCTCTTAGAAGTATGACAATATCCTTGTATCTCACCCTTCTATAAGCAGATAGATCTTTATCAAAAACCTTAAATTCGTTTTTTATATTAGGATTAATAAGCTCCTTAATCCTTTTTGCCACTAGTCTTGCCTCCAGCTGTACCTTATCAAGCTCCTCTTCTGAAAGCTCATCCTCTTCTATTCCTGTAACCTTTTCTTCCTCTAGTTTTTCCTCTTCAGTTTTGTCATCATTTAAATTAAGGATATGAAGCTCAAGAGGTCCCCCTACTATGGTATTTTCTTCTTCATTATTCATATAAGAGGCTCCAAGATTTAATGCTTCCTTAGAGGTATAGTTTAACTCTCCTATAGTTTCTGACATGAGCTCCTTAAAGATAAAATTAACACCATTTATAATTTCATCACGGCTTCGGAAGTTTTTATAAAGTAGAATTTTTCTATTAGACTCTCCCTGCTCTTCTGAATAAGTAGCATACTTTTCTAAAAAAAGCTCTGGTTTTGCCTGTCTGAATCTATATATGCTCTGCTTAACATCTCCAACCATAAATACATTAGGGTTATCTGTAAACTTTTTAGATACCATGTTTATAATTGTTTCCTGAACATTATTGCTGTCTTGATATTCATCCACTAGAATTTCCTTAAAGTTTTCTCTTAATTTTAAGGCTACTTCACTAGGTCCTATCTTATCTTCCTCTACCACTGTCAGTATCTCCAGGCAGTAATGCTCTAAATCATTAAAATCTAATATTCCTCTTTCCTTTTTTGCTGCTTTATATCTTTCTCCAAAGTCAAGAACAAGCTTTGATAGCTCCTTCATAAGTGGATACATAGCCTTTAAGTTGTCTAAGCTTTCCTTAATAGGAACTCCATAAAGACTTCCTCCAAGGTCCTTAACCTTTTTCTTGGCTTCATCCCTTATAGATTTAACCTCAGCTTGAGCTAGCTCATCAGATACATTAGCCTTTCTTACGGTTTTAAGCTTAGAAAAGGCTGCTTCGCTAAAGGCTGCTTCTCCCTTTTCAAAGCTATCCTGAAGGGCTTTAATCAAGGTATTTATAAGAGCTATATCCCCAGCAAAATTCTCCAAATAAGGTTCAAGTCCTGGAGTGTTCTCAGCAATTTCAGCAGCATGGTTAAGCCTCCCCATAATACCTCTAAGCTCTACCACAGCTCCCTGTAGAAGCACCCTTCCCCAGGAGCTTTCTCCAATATTAAAGCTCTCTGGTATATTAAACTCCTCTGCCTTTTCCATAAGCCATTTTTTAGGCCAAGGACCACTCATAGAAAAGCCATAGAGATTATATACAAGCTCCTGAAGCCTTCTGTCATCACGTCCTCCTCCAAAGGCTTCAACTAAGCTTATAAAAGATTCATCTTTATCCTCAAACTTATCCTCAAAAAGCTCCTCCATTATATCCTGCTTCATAAGCACCGTTTCCGTATCTGCTGCTATTCTAAAGCCTGGATCTAAATCTATATGATGGAAGTTATTTCTTATTACATCTAAGCAAAAGGAATGCATTGTGGTTATATTTGAACGATTCAATAGGGTAAGCTGCCTCTGAAGAAGCTTAGACTCAGGAGTTTTATCTAGCTCCTTGGATATAGCATCAGCTATTCTTTCTCTCATTTCTGCCGCTGCAGCATTGGTGAAGGTAACAACTAAAAGTCTATCAATATCCACTGGTCTCTTAGGATCTGTTATTATTTTTATTATTCTTTCTACCAAAACCGCTGTCTTACCAGAGCCTGCTGCTGCAGCCACCAGAAGGTTACTATCTCTTGTTTCTATTGCATCAAGCTGTTCCTTAGTCCATTGTGTAGCCATTACTCCTCCCCTCCCTTTACTTCATCCTTAATTTTCTTTTTCATAAGCTCCCATACATCCTCATCCTTTTTCTTAAGGAGGTAATTATAGTTATTATCCTTCATACTGGTATCAAATTGGCATACGGAGGCATAGCTACAGTGTTCACAGGCTTTATACTTTGCATTTTTTGCAGGCCTAATCTTAATATTTCCCTTAAGCATATCATCACAAAGCCTAACTATGCTTTCTCTCACATAGCTTCTTAAAATTTCAAACTGCTCCTCAGTGATAGCGGAGCTGCTCTTACTTAAGGTATCATCCTTATTGAGCTTAGCAGGTATTATCAATGAGTAGGTTTCCATGGTTTTATCCATTTCCTTTACAACCTTAGCATCATCTAACAAAAGGCCCTTAAGCTTAAGCCTCTTCATTATTTCCTGCTGAACCTCTTCCTTATCCATACCAGGCCTTCCCTGCACAATAGGATCATCCAATCTAAAGTATAGAATAGCTCCTGGTATACTCTGCTTCCTTATGAGCTCCTTTGAGTTTGATATAAGAGCTTCAAGATATATTAAAAGCTGTATTTGGAGGCCATAATATATTTCTGATATATCAAGCTCCTTAGTACCGGACTTATAATCTATAATTCTTATATAGGTATTGCCCTCATATTCCATGGTATCTATTCTATCAATTCGCCCTCTTAAAAGTATTTCTTCTCCCGAGGGTAGATTTAGCTTTATAGGAGGTAAGGTATCCTCACTTCCTTTACCAAAGGTAACCTCATAACCTAAGGGTTCAAAGCTCCCCCTCTTAATTTGCTCAGAGATTATATTTACAGAACGGGATAATATTCTCTTTACCCTATTGCCAATATATTTATATCTTGCAGAGCTATTTAAAATAGAATTTTCCTTATTAGAAAGGAGCTCATCCACTATAGAGGAAATGGTTTCTCTTGAATACTCCGGTGTCACATCCCTCCAGTGCTTATCTTCCTTCTCAAGAATATGAGAAAAATCATCTAAGACCTCATGCATAAAGCTTCCTAAATCTGGAGAACTAAGCTCGTAAATTTTTCTATCTCTGGCTTTAAGTCCATACTGAACAAAGTAAGAAAAAGGGCACTCAGCATATTTTTCAAGGCGAGATACACTGAAATAATACGGCCTTCCATAGAGATTTCTTATCTTTTCAGAATTAATGTTTTCAACCTGATTGGTATAGCTTAAGGCCTCTTCTATCCTTTTGGTCTTTTCTTTCCACTCACCACGGCCTTCATACCAATGCTTTGTCTGCTTCCAGACCTCCTCCACTTCTTCTCCCTCATAATCTCTTCTTAGTACACCTATAAGCTCATTAAAGGTAGGCTGGGGAGCTGAAACCCTCTCAAGCTCTCTGTAAGGTATATCCTTCTTTACAATGTCACTTTCCTCATAAAGATTTGTAAATATCTTTTTTATTCTTGATATTACAATAGAGGCTCTTAGAGCCTTTCCTTCAAAATCTGCCATTGGATAAGTAAGCATTAAATACTCACCAGCCATGGAAAGAGCTGTATAAACTAAAAGCTGTTCCTCAAAGGCTTTAGTTTTTGTATCTGAGGCTAACTCTATACCCCTTTCCTTTAATAAAAGTCTATCACTATCAGAAAGTATTCCCTCCTCCTTATCGGCCTTTGGGAAAATTCCATCATTAACTCCAATAACATATAACGCCTTGATTCCCTGACTTTTAATTCTTCCTATATCTCCTATATTAACCTGATCTAAGGATACAGGAATAAGGCCTATCTGACATTTTTCAAAGCCTACATTTAATATTTTTATAAATTCCTCTAGGGCTATGTATTCCTCTCCCATAGTCTCCACAAGCTGATCTAAAATGCCCATTATAAAATCTATAATCTGATCATACTCGCTGACATTGTCATTTTCACCCATAGCCTTAAAGCTATCACTCCACTGCTCCATTTTCTCTAAGGCACCAATTTCCACTATATAATCATAAATAGCTATGCAGAGATCTCGAACCTTTGCCTTACTTTTAATTTTATTGTGAATTCCTAAAAGAGGATTTACCACAGCCTCTCTTATTTCATTTACCCTATTTATAAGGGAGCTTTCATAAAGAGTCATTGCCTCTTCAGAAAAGCTATGGCTCATTCTATATCCCCACATTTCCTCCAGCCATTTACTACCTCTTATTCCATTAGCTAAAACATAGTTTTCTAGTATATCAATATCCTCTCGATCTACCCCTGTAAGCCCTGTTTTAAGATATTTAAAAACTGCCTCATAGGACCAATTCTTAGTAAATATCTCAAAAAGAGCATTAATAAGAACTACCAAGGGGTTATCCAGCACATCTATCTTCTTATCCATAAAATATGGTATATTGTATTCTTTAAAAATAACAGTACTTATCTTTTCATAATCATCGAGATTTCTGCAAACCACTGCTATATCCTTAAATCTGTACCCCTTATCTCTCACAAGAGTTAAAATATCTCTTGCTATATGCTCCATTTCCTCATAACTGTTTTGTGCCTTAAAAAGCCTTAAGCTCTGAGGTTCTTTTTTATAATAGCTATAAGGAAAGGAATAATAGTACTTTTCTAAATGCTGAAGCTCCTCATTATTCATAAATCTTAGACAACACTCTCTGTTCAAATCCACAGGCTTTAAATAACCAATATTATTTTTCTCAGCCAGGGACATTATCCTATTTTCAGTGTTTTTAGTTACACTGAATATATCCGTGCTATCATTTATATCATAAAGGCTTAAGCTATCTGAGAGCAGTGTTACATTTACTGTAGAGGCACAGCAAAGAAGCCTTTCTATAACTCCATATTGCTGAGGAGTAAAGCTTGTAAATTCATCTATCCATATTTCTGCATTATTATAAAGGCTGCAGCCCTGTAGCTTTTCAGCCAAATAGGTAAGCTCATCCTCAGGATCTAAAAACTTTTTTTCTATTCTGCTTTCAAAGCTGTGATAAAGAAGGCTTAAATCCTTCAGCTTATTTTTAAGCTCTCCCTCATCTAAAGACTCTGCCTCATTTTCAAGTATTTCCGGGGTAATATTATATCTTTTAAACTCAGTGATTGTATCAGCTACCACATCAACAAAGCCCTGCTGTTTACCTGCATTATTAAAGAGGGTCATAGTGTTTTTTTCCTCTTGGAGTATCTTATAAAGAAGCATAGCCTTACCAGAGTTATTCATTCTCTTATGAGTTATGCCCCCCAGCTCACTAAATACATTATGAGCCATTCTTTTAAAGCTTAATACCTCGGCATTAAGTATCCCAAGCTCTCCCACGGTTCTTAGAAGATTTTTCTCTGCAGTAAAAGAAAATTGTTCCGGAACTAAAAGTATAAGCTTATTTTTTGCACCTTCATCAATACGCTTTTTTATCTCTTCAAGGCAGTAGCTGCTTTTTCCGCTTCCACCTCTTCCGAATATAAATCTTAAGCTCATAACAGCCTCCTTTTATATATTTAAGGTTTTATTCCAAATTTTTGATTATTAATTAAATTATATCCTTATACCCTTTATTCTTCAAATTAAGTAGCTTCCCTAAAAGTTATCCTTTTACAAAAAGCTGATAGACAGGAGCATTCTTGCTCTTAGCTATCAGCCTTTTATCTTACCTCTATATAAGACTATTCCATTCCTCTTCCTTAAATCCTACAAGAATCTTATTATCTCCAATAATTAAAGGTCTCTTAACGAGCATTCCATTTGTTGCTAGAAGCTCTAACTGTTCCTCCTCGGTCATTTCCATAAGCTTATCCTTAAGCTTAAGCTCCTTGTATAGATTCCCGCTGGTATTAAAGAATTTCTTTAAAGGAAGAGAGCTTTCCTTATACCATTTCATAAGCTCCCCTTTATTAGGATTATCCTCCACTATATTTCTATCTTGAAATTCTACGCCCTTTTCCTCTAGCCACTTTTTAGCCTTTCTACAGGTGCTGCACTTTGGATATTCAAGAAATAAATACTTCAAAATAACTCCTCCTTCAAAAAAGCATAATAAAATATATACCCTATTTTATATATAAATATATATTAATAAGCTACTTTGGGCAACCTTAATTATTATAACCCTTTCAAATACTATTTTACCTTTATCCATTGACTTATTTATAGAGTAGGTGTAAAATCATAAATTAGTTAATCGGCTAATTATTAATCGATTAATTATTAATTAATTAACTATTTATTGATGTATGAATATAATATACATCTTCAAAGGAGATAGGATTATGCAAAGGGAATTTAAGGAAATAATTGGCAAGATTAATAAAATGAATGTTATTCATAGAATTTATATACAGAAAGCTGCTATTAAAAATGGATTGTACTTTGGTCAATTGGCTATTTTAGAAAACATAATAAAAAATGAAAATTGTACTCAAAAGGATCTTTCCACGCTTCTTCAGGTATCTCCTCCATCTATAGCAACATCCATAAAGCGTATGAAAAAAGCTGGCCTTATTGAAAAGTCCGTTGACGAAAGTGACTGCCGTTATAATCGAATAACTCCCACGGATCTTGGCAGGGAGCTTGCGAAGAATTGCCGAGAGGATTTTAATAAAGTGGACCGTCAGATGTTTGAAGGGTTTTCCTCTGAGGAATGCAGTATCCTATCTGATTATATTGAAAGACTTATTACAAATCTGTCTACAGAAGAATTTAAAGACAAAAACTTTTTTTCTTTATTACAGGAAGAAAAAAAACTTCATGGAAGGAAGGATAATAACGAATGATAAAAAAATTAACACCCTTTTTACGAAAATATTTAATTTATGCAATTCTTACCCCTCTAGCTATTGCTGCTGAGGTTTTGCTTGAAATCAGAATACCACTTTTAATGTCTCAGATAGTAGACCAAGGTATTGCCAGTGGTAATATAAACTTTGTTTTATCTAAAGGACTTACTATGGTTATTATGGCACTTATTGCTTTATTTTTTGGTGCTATGGCAGCCTTTTTTAGTGCTAGAGCAAGTATGGGCCTTGGCAGTGAGATAAGGCAAGGTTTATTTAACAAGGTGCAGGAATTTTCCTTTTCTAATATAGATAAGTTCAGCACTCCATCCCTAGTAACTCGTCTTACTACAGATGTAAATAATACTCAAACTGCCTTTATGATGATTATAAGAATATTGGTACGTGCTCCCTTTATGCTTGTTAGTGCAACTATAATGGCCTTTAGCATAAATTCAAGTCTTGTATCTATATTCTTAATTGCTATACCTATACTTGCCTTTGCTCTTTACTGGATTGCAGCTACTGCCTTTCCTAGATTTACGGCAATGCTTAAAAAATATGATAAGCTTAATGCCTCAGTACAGGAGAACTTAATTTCCATGAGAGTTGTGAAAGCCTTTGTTCGCTCTGATTATGAGAAGTCAAAATTTAAGACTTCTAATGATAATCTTATGAATGCCTCTCTTAGAGCTGAAAAAATTATAATACTGAATATGCCTCTAATGCAAATAACTATTTATAGCTGTATAGTAGCCATTTTATGGTTTGGAGGTAATAAGGTTATTTCTGGCTCTATGCAGACTGGTGAGCTAATAAGTTTTATAACTTATGTAACTCAGATCCTTATTTCTCTTATTATGATATCTATGGTTCTCATAAATGTTGTTCTTTCAAAAGCTTCTGTAACCCGTATAGTTGAGGTTTTAGATGAAAAAATAGATATAACCGATGAAAAGGCTGAAAGAGATTTAGAGGTAGCGGACGGGGCTGTAGAGTTTAAGGACGTTTCCTTTAAATACAAAGAAGATGCGGATAAATTCATCCTTGAAAATATAAATCTTTCAATAAAGTCTGGTGAAACTATAGGGATAATAGGAGGAACAGGCTCCGCTAAAAGCACCCTTGTCCAGCTTATTCCAAGGCTTTATGATGCAACAGAGGGTCATATATTAGTAGGTGGTCATGATGTACGAGATTATCCCATAAAAACCCTTAGAGACTCAGTAAGTATGGTACTTCAAAAAAATATTCTCTTCTCAGGAACCATTAAAGAAAACCTTAAATGGGGAAATGAAAATGCTACAGATGAAGAAATTATTGAAGCCTGCAAGGCCGCTGAAGCTCACGATTTTATAACTTCCTTTCCTGATGGCTATGAAACTGATTTAGGTCAGGGAGGAGTTAATGTATCCGGAGGCCAAAAGCAGAGGCTTACAATAGCCAGAGCCCTCCTTAAGAATCCTAAAATACTGATTTTAGATGACAGCACCAGTGCTGTAGATACCGCCACTGAGGCCAATATACGCCAATCCTTTCAGAGAAGTTTAAAGGATGTAACTAAAATAATTATCGCTCAAAGAATAACATCAATTTCTGAGGCAGATAAAATAATAGTCCTAGATGAAGGAAAAATTAATGGAGTTGGTACTCATGAGGAGCTCTTAAAGAGTAATGAAATATACCAAGAGGTATATAATTCACAACAGAAAGGGGCTGAAGAATAATGGCAAAAAAAATGCACGGTCAGAAGCCTAAAAATACAAAGAAAACTCTTAAAAGAGTACTTGATTACATGTTTGATCAAAAATTAAGACTAATACTTGTTGCAGCTTTCGTCCTTATAAGCTCCGCATCAGGAGTAGTTGGAACCTATTTATTAAAACCAATAATTAATGAAATAATCCCTCTTATAGGAAAGGACCTCCACCAGGTAAATATACAACCCTTTATTAGAATGCTTATTCTTTTAGGTGGTGTATATCTTTTAGGAGCTGCTTCTTCTTATATCTATGGAAGATTAATGCTTAATATATCAAATGGAACCTTAAACTCCATAAGAAGAGATTTATTTAATAAAATGCAGGATCTACCTATTAAATATTTTGATACTCATACCCATGGTGAGCTTATGAGTCGCTTCACCAATGATGTAGATACATTAAGAGAAGCTATCACCATGGGCGTAACACAGTTTATGTCCTCTGCCATAACTGTAGTAGGTACTTTTATCATGATGCTTGTTTTAAGTCCTTTGCTTACATTACTAATTATATTTATGCTTTTCATTATGTTTGGAGTAATAAAATTCTTTGGCTCAAGGAGTCAAAAATACTTTAGAGCTCAGCAAAAGGCTATAGGCATAGCTAACGGTTATATTGAAGAAATGATAGAAGGCCAAAAGGTTGTTAAGGTCTTTAATCACGAAAGGGCAGTTAAAGATAAATATAAAGAATTAAATGAAGATGTAAGAATAGTAGCCACTAAAGCTAATACCTTTGCTAGCATGATAATGCCTGTTATGGGTAATATATCTTATATTAATTATGCGTTAACCTCAATTTTTGGTGCTTTGCTGGTTATCGGCGGAAGAATGGACCTAGGCTCAGTAGCCTCCTTTCTTCAGTTTACCCGTTCCTTTTCACAGCCTATAACACAAATTTCTCAGCAGTTTAATGCAGTACTGGCTGCTCTTGCAGGGGCTGAAAGAATTTTTGAAGTAATAGATGAAGTACCTGAAATGGATGAAGGCTATGTTATGCTAGTTGATGCTGTAAGATCTCCTGATGGAAGCCTTAAAGAAAGTGATAAACATACAGGCCTATGGGCTTGGAAGCACCCTCATAGCGATGGCTCAGTGACCTATACAGAGCTTAAGGGCGACGTAGTCTTTGAGGATGTTACCTTCAGCTATGATGGCAAAAAGAAGGTACTTAATAATGTATCTCTCTATGCAAAGCCGGGGCAAAAAATTGCTTTTGTTGGCTCCACAGGTGCCGGAAAAACTACTATAACTAATCTTATTAACCGCTTCTATGATATTCAGGAAGGTAAAATTCGCTATGATGGCATAAATATAAATAAGATTAAAAAAGATGATTTAAGAAAATCCCTGGCTATGGTTCTCCAAGACACGCATCTATTTACTGGAACTGTGAAGGACAATATCCGTTATGGAAAATTAGATGCCACTGATGAAGAGGTTATAGCAGCAGCAAAGCTAGCTAATGCTCATTACTTTATAGAACATCTGCCTCAAGGATATGATACAATCCTCACTGCTGATGCTTCCAACTTAAGTCAGGGACAAAGACAGCTTATATCCATTGCTAGAGCCGCAGTGGCAGATCCTCCAGTTTTAATACTAGATGAAGCTACCAGCTCTATTGATACCCGTACAGAAAAGCTAATAGAAAAAGGAATGGATAAGCTTATGGAAGGAAGAACTGTTTTTGTAATTGCCCATAGACTATCCACAGTAAGAAATTCTAATGCAATAATGGTATTGGAGAAGGGTGAAATTATTGAACGTGGAGATCATGATGATTTAATAGATAAAAAAGGAAGATATTATAGGTTGTATACAGGACAATTTGAGTTATCCTAAACTCTTATTGCTTTTAAAATTCTTTAAGAAAAAAAGCTGCATTTTTTATGCAGCTTTTTTGTTAATCATATATATGTTCTGAAGTTATTTTATAAAATAAGCTTATATATCTACTCCTAAAAATTGCTTAACTAAAAGTCCTACCACAAAGGATAAGGCTGCTACTCCTAAGCTTATTACAGCCATTTCTCCAAAGCGCTTCTTAAAATTTAAATCCTGTGCCACAGATATATAATAATTAAAAACAAAAATTATCAAAACAACGATAATTAGCATAGAAATAAGGGAAACTAAGTATCCATCCTGAGGTGCCAGCAAATAAGGCAAAACTAAAAGAATTACTGTAAAAAGATACGCTATGCCTGTATAAGTACAGGACTTTAAGGCATCCTCTCTTCCTTCAGACCTGGCAGATAAAAATTCTGAGGAAGCCATAGAAAAGGTTGCGGAAATTCCCGTTATAAGGCCTGAAAGTGCCACCAGCTTATTATTTTGAAGAGCAAAGGTAAGTCCAGCAAGAGTCCCTGTAAGCTCAACTAGTGCATCATTTAATCCCAAAACCATAGAACCTACATAGCGAAGTCGCTCCTCATCCAGCATTTCTAAAAGCTCTGCTTCATGCTTTTCCTCATCCTCTTTAATCCTTGTAGCCTCAGGTATTTCCTTTTGTAATAAGCCATAATTGATAGAGGCAGCATCCTCTCCCTTTTCCATAAGCTTTAAAGCAAAGGTAAAGCCTAAAATTCTACTTATTAGTGTATACCAAAATATTTTTAAACCATTAGGTTTAACCTCTTGCTGTGTATATCCCTTCCAAATATTCGCATGAGCCTTTTCCTCTTCTCCAATCCTCTGAAGTATCTTTTTATTCTTTTCATCCTTCATCTTCTCAGCTATTTTATTGTATATTATATACTCAGTTTCTTCATTAAGCTGCATATTTATAATAGCTTGTCTAGTCTCGTCACTTAAGGTGATTTTTTCCATGATAATCTCCTCCTTAATAAATAAAAATAAATAAAATTATGCACATTATTATTTAATAAATAAAATTATGCACCTTGATATTTAATAAATAAAATTATGCACCTTAATATTTAACAAAAAAATTATGAACAATATATAATAATTATAACATTAAACTCACTTCTATTTATGGATAAAAGCTTTACTAAAGGGAAATTTCATTAAATATTAAAATCATTCCAAAATTTTAACATTTCTTAATACAAAAACAACAATATTGACATATTAAAAAAAGTATCCTATAATTATTTAATAAATTTTATTAAATGGGAATGATGTTCTCCCAGAGCTTTGCTCAAACCGCGTATAGCTGATGACTTCTGCATTTATGGCAGAACCATCGGTTTTTTTATTTTAATAAATTATATAAAACAAAGGAGGCACAGTATGCTAACAAGTCTTGCACTTATATTTTTATTAGGAATTATATTGGGAGGAATCTTTGAAAAATTAAAGCTTCCAAGGCTATTAGGTATGATAATCACAGGGATAATCTTAGGTCCCTATGTATTAAATATCATAGATCCCTCTATTTTATCTATCTCAGGAGACTTAAGAGAAATAGCACTTATTATTATCTTATTACGAGCTGGTCTTGCCATGGATATTGAATCTCTTAAAAAGGTAGGAAGGCCGGCAATATTAATGTGTTTTGTTCCTGCACTTTTTGAAATAACTGCCTTTATTCTTTTTGCTCCTATGCTGCTTAATATTAAAGTTATTGATGCTGCAATTATGGGAACTGTAATTGCTGCAGTATCCCCTGCAGTAATTGTTCCTAAAATGTTAAATCTCATTGAAAAAGGTTATGGAAAGACTCACAGTATACCTAAGCTTATTATGGCAGGAGCTTCTGCAGATGATGTATTTGTTATTGTGCTTTTTACTACCTTTACAGGAATAGCTCAAGGTGGAACCTTATCACCCTTAAGTATTTTACAAATACCAATTTCAATAGTTCTTGGAATTATTTTAGGAGCTTTTACAGGCTATATCTTATCAAAGATTTTCAAGCACTTACATATAAGAGATTCCATAAAAGTCATCATTCTACTAAGTTCTTCATTTTTAATGCTTACAGCAGAAAATCTATTAAAAGGTATCATACCTCTTTCTGGACTCTTGGGAACTATGGCTATAGGAATAGCCCTTTTAAAGGATTATCCATCCCTTACAAAGAGATTATCAATAAAGCTTTCTAAACTCTGGGTGGCTGCAGAAATATTACTTTTCGTACTGGTAGGAGCTGCTGTGAATATAAAATAAGCAGCTAAGGCTGGACCTATGGTTATTATCATGATAATAATAGCTCTAATTTTTAGAATGGCAGGGGTTTATATATCACTAATAAAAACAAAACTTACAAATAAAGAGAGGCTTTTTTGCCTTATAGCCTACTGTCCTAAGGCCACAGTCCAGGCAGCTATAGGTGCTGTTCCACTATCCCTTGGTCTTTCTTCTGGTGAACTTATTCTTAGTACTGCTGTTATTGCAATATTAATTACTGCACCTCTAGGGGCCTTAGGAATAGACAAAAGCTACAAAAAGCTATTAACCTGATATTTATTAATAATATAATATTAATAAATATCATTTTATCACTTATATAATGATGATATAATTGTTTCATAAGATTATAGCATCTTATACTTACTTAAAATATTTGAGTAAAATAGACATTTGATTAAACATTTCATAATCTCTCTAAATTATTATTTATGGAAAGGAAATGATACTATGCTAAAGGAAAATGTTTTAAAGCTTTTGAACACACAAATTAATAAGGAGCTCTTTTCTGCTTATTTATATCTAGAAATTTCTAATTTCTACGAAGATTTTGGACTTGCTGGCTTTGCAAATTGGTTTAAGATACAAGCTCAGGAAGAAAGAGACCATGCTATGTTATTTATGCAGTATATTCAAAATAACGGCGGAAAGGTTACTCTTGAAGCTATAGACAAACCTTCCAGAGAATTTGAAAACACTATGGATCCCCTAAAGGCTTCATTAGAGCATGAAGAATATGTTACAAGTCTAATTAATACAATATATGCTGAGGCCCATAGTGAAAAGGACTTTAGAACCATGCAATTCTTAGATTGGTTTATTAAAGAGCAGGGAGAAGAAGAAAAGAATGCAGATGATCTAATTAAGAAAATGGATCTCTTTGGATCAGACGGCAAGGGTCTTTATATGCTAGATAATGAACTAGCAGCAAGAGTATATGCTGCACCATCTCTAGTATTATAATAAAAGTACATATTTTTATTGTTTAAGGATAAAAAAGACATAAATGAAAGTTATTTTGTCATAGTAAATAGCCCCTGCCATATAGGCAGAGGGCTATTTATAGTTTTGATATCAATCCTTATTACATAATTCCAAAGAGCATAAAGCCTATGGTATTAATAGCAAAATTAGCACACATATGTATCAGCCAAGAGGGATATATAGTATTACTCTTCTCACAAAACCAATTAAAAATAATTCCCGCTATGAATAAAGCTATTATAAGAAGTATGAAAAGCAGAGGAGTAAACCAACCGGTAATTATAGCCACATGATAGAGGGAAAAGGCTCCAGCACTAAAGATATATGATAATTTTCTTCCGAAGCTTTTTTTAAGAATCAAAAAAGAAAAGCCTCTAAAAAAGAATTCCTCCAAAAAGGAATTTATAAGGGATATATAAATAGCTACAAAAACAAAATTTCCTCTCATAACTCCTAACCTTTCTTCTAAAGTAGAGGTTACCTGAGAAAAGTCAAAAAATCTGCCTAATGTAAAATAAGCACCTAAAATTAATATATAAACTGCAGCCCCCATGGCCAGGGCAATAATTAAGCTTCTTTTATCAGGAATAAAAAGTTTTTTAAAATCACTCCTTTTAAAACAAAGAACATAGCCAAAAGGCAATAGCAAAAATAGCACAATCTTATAAATAGATTTAATCATATAGGTCGGTGATAATATCAACTCTACCAAAGCCATTAATAAACATGCAGTTACCACAACTATAATTGCCCATAAGACAGCTTTTTTATCAGTTATAAATAGATTCCTTTTCATAAATCCCCCAAAGCCATTTAAATTTAGTTAAATACCTTCTATTGCATCGATATCATACTTAAATTTTAAAAAATAAAACTAAGATCTTAAATTAATTATACCATTTAAATAAAGCAGATATAGTATTATATAATTAGCTTTATTAACAGGATATTATTCTAAAGTATCATCAATTCTTAACATGCGATATCCAACCCCTATATGAGTTTGTATATATTTAGGCTGTGAAGAATCAGCTTCTATTTTTTTACGAAGTGTTGCCATAAATACCCGTAAGGATGCGACATCACTTTCAAAGGCGCTACCCCAGATCTGCTTAAGTATATAGGTATGAGTTAGAACCTTACCTGTATTTTTAGCAAGTAGGCAGAGAAGCTTATATTCAATTGGAGTCAGATGTAATTCACAACCATCCAAAAAAGCACAGCCCGATGAATAATCAATTTTCACCCCTCCATTTTTAAATATGGAGTTTTCTCCTTTTCTATTGTCATCTGCGTAGTTTATTCTTCTTAAGGTAACCCTAAGTCTTGCCAGCAGTTCTTCTACACTAAAAGGTTTTGTAATATAATCATCTGCTCCTGCATCTAATGCATCTATTTTATCTCTATCCTCACTTCTTGCGCTTATAACAATAATGGGTATATTAGACCAGGTTCGTATCTTTTTAATAATATCTACACCATCCATATCAGGAAGACCTAAATCCAATAATATTATATCTGGATTCTGAGACACTGATTCAATAATAGACTGCTCTCCTGTAGCTGCAGTATGAAATTTATAATTTTGAGTTTCTAAGGTTGTGGCAATGAGATTTCTTATAGCTGAATCATCCTCAACAACGAGAATAAAGGGTTTAATCATATATATTCACTTCCTCTGCCCGTAGTGTAAAACTAAACACTGAACCCTTAGGCTTATTATCTTTTACTGACATTGTCCCTCCATGGGCAGTAATAATTGATTTGCATAATGCTAATCCTAATCCTAACCCCCTATGACTATCAGCAATAGAATTATTAGCTGTATAAAACATCTTAAATAGATTTTTCTTTCCTTCTTCCGATATTCCCTGACCATCATCAGATACTTCAACAACAACCACATCTTTCTTTTTTTCATAGGAAATAATGATTGTTGATCCTTTTGGTGTATATTTAATAGCATTATCTACAATATTAATAATAACCTGAATTATTAACCTAGAATCCATTTTTGCCATAACAAGATCATCATTATTTTTAACCTTTATTGTATGCTCGATGCTTTTTCTATTAACGTGCCTTAGTGCTTCAGCTATAACCTCTTCCAAAAGCTCCCCTTCCATATTAATGTTCATCGTACCATCTTTTATTCTTGTAACAGACAGAAGATTTTCTACAAGATTAATTAGCCATAGTGAATCATCATAAATATCCTCATATAATTTTTTCTTTTTTCCCTCATCTAAGCTTTCAGAATTATAAAATAAAATTCCAGCATTACCAGAAATACCTGTAAGAGGTGTTCTTAAATCGTGGGATATAGAGCGAAGAAGATTAGCTCTAAGCTTTTCCTGCTGAGCCTCTATTGCCGTCTGCTCCTTCGTTCTAGCTAATATATCCTTCTCCATTATCAATGCACATTCACCTAATATAGAAATAACCAAATTATTTTCAAAAGCATCAAAATGATCTTTTCCCATTTCGATCCCCACAACAGCATATACATTTTCTTTTCCTCTAACAGCTAAATAAAGACACCTTGCTCCATTTAGTGTATTGGTTGTGGCTCCAGCATGCTTATTATTTTTATAGACCCACTGTGCAACAGCTTTTTCATTTTCTGATGTATATGAAGTAGAATCATCCTTTGACTCTGTATTTGGAAAGACTTTTGGCTGAGAAAGCTCATTTTTATTTACCGTATAAATAATTATTGTTTTATCTAGTAATTTTACAAGTTGACTTGCTGTTTCAGAAATTATACTATCAATACTTTCAGACTGCTGAAGCCTTTGATTAGTTTCTAAAAGTATCTTAGTACGATAAGCCATTTGTGCTGAAAGCTTGGCCTGCTTTTTAATCCTGGTGGTTAATGTACTTGTAATAAATGCTGATAAAAACATTACAATAAAGGTAACAGGATAGCCAGTATCGTAAGCCATCAAAGAATATTTGGGATGAGTAAAGAGAAAATTAAAAATTAAAACACTTATAATAGATGAAAAAGTGCTATATAACTTATTGGGAGTGACCACTGCTATAACTAGCACTCCAAGAATATAAACTGTTATAATATTTGCTTCACTGAATCCTAAATTCTGAAAAGACAATCCAATTAATGTTGCTGCTATTAAAATGAATACTGATTTTAAAAAATCTATCACTGAAAAGGAATAAATATCTTGTCTCCTTTTTAAAGTCTCCTTATAAGGAGAACTAACCTTATCGGGAATAATATAAATATCAAGGTTTGGTGCAAATTCAGTAAGCCTTTCTGCAAAAGACAGCTTGAAGGATTTAGTGAATAACAGCTTTCCCTTTGTATTAGTACGTCCTATAATAACCCTTGAAACCCTTGATAATCTTGCAAACTCAGCTATCTGAAAGGCAATATCCTCTCCATAAACAGTCTCTATTACCGCTCCCAGCTGCTGTGCCAGCCTAAGATTACTTCTAAGGATTTCTTTATCCTTAGGTGACATATTTGCAAAGCTTGATGTCTCAACAAATAATGCTGTGAAGGTTCCTTTGAAAGCATAGGCCATCCTAGCTGCTGCTCTTATAACCTTAGCATTTGAAGGTGCCGGAGAAAGGCATATTAGAATATGTTCACCGGTATAATAATCAGCTTTTGAAGAAAATTGACTTTTCTTTTCAGAAATTTTATTCACGTGATCTGCAGTGCGTCTAAGAGCAATTTCTCTTAAAGCAATAAGATTATTTATACTAAAAAAGTTATTTAATGCCTTTTGAGCTTGTATTTCCTTATATATCTTACCCTTATTCAATCTAGATATTAAATCCTCCGGTTCAATATCTACTAATTCAACCTGATCTGCATTATCGAATACATAATCAGGAATACGCTCTCTAACTATAACTCCAGTAATTGAGGCTACAATATCATTTAAGCTTTCAATATGCTGTACATTTACAGTAGTATATACATCTATTCCTGCATTTAAAAGCTCTTCTATATCCTTATAGCGTTTTATATGTCGGCATTTCTCCTCATTAGTATGAGCAAGCTCATCTACTAAAATCAATTGGGGCTTACGTTCTATTGCTCTATCTAAGTCAAATTCATTGAGAACTATTCCGTTATGATCGAGCTTCAAGGTTTGCAGTACCTCAAGACCTTCTAGAAGACTCATTGTTTCAGGTCTCGTATGAGGTTCTATATATCCTACAACCACATCAATCCCCTGCTTTTGTACATCCCGGGCCGCTTGAAGCATTGCATAAGTTTTTCCGACCCCAGCGGCATAACCAAAAAATATCTTTAGTCTTCCTAGATTCTTATTTTTATTTTCTTCTTGTATTCTTTTTAGAATATTCTCAGGATTAGATCTAACTTGAGGCACCTTTCCACCTCCAAATTATTTTTATTTTTATTATATCAATTATTGTATTATAATAGCGTTACTATTAAAAATTTAAAGTTTAAAATTTAAAATTATGGGATATTTTTCTTAAGAAGCTTAAGGACAATTCTACATTCTTAATTTTTAATTCCCTATTCTATAAAATACCTTCAAGTATTAAATTAACCATTAAGACATTAACTGTAGGCTCTCCAAAAATTCCAAGAAATCTATCTGTGGTACATTCATCTATAACATTTTGTATCTCCTGAATAGTCATGTTATTATTTTTTGCAAGTCTCTCAATCTGATAATTTGCTGCAGCAATAGATATATGAGGATCAAGACCACTACCAGAAGAAGTTACTAGATCAACAGGAATTGCTTTATCTTCATTTTCTGGATGTGCTCTTTTAATTTTAGCTACCCTATCTGCAACTATATCCTCATATTCCTCACTAGCAGGTGATATATTAGATGGCACAGAATACATAAGAGCGTTACCCTCTTCATCTACAAAAGTTTGGGTATCTATATTCATAATACGCCCCCACATATGATTATCATGGGTAAATTGTTGTCCAAGAAGCTCGCTGCCATACCTTTTGCCTTCAATCTCAATAATGCTTCCATTTGCTTTATCCGGAAAAATGATTTGAGCAATTACTGTTACAAAACCAGTATAAATAGCACCACAAAGCAAAGTAAAAATAAAAACAAAAAGCGCAGCTCTAGGTAAAATTTCCTTAATTGATTTCATAGTAATCCCCTCCTTTTATAAAATTTTTAAAGAAACTAGAATAACATCAATTATTTTTATAAATATAAATGGTGCAATTATTCCACCAAGTCCATAGATTAAAAGATTACGGGATAGAAGCTTGCCAGCAGATACCTCACGATACTTAACCCCTCTTAATGCTAAAGGAATCAATGCAATAATAATTAAAGCATTGTAAATAATTGCTGAAAGAATAGCACTTTGATCACTATATAGCTTCATAATATTTAGTGCTGAAAGGCCAGGATATACCCCCATAAAGAGAGCAGGGATAATTGCAAAGTACTTAGCTATATCATTAGCTATGCTAAAAGTAGTTAAACTACCTCTTGTCATTAGAAGCTGTTTACCTATTCTTACAATATCAATAAGCTTTGTAGGTGAAGAGTCAAGATCAACCATATTACCAGCTTCCTTTGCTGCCTGAGTCCCAGAATTCATGGCAACAGCAACGTCAGCCTGAGCAAGAGCTGGTGCATCATTTGTACCGTCTCCTGTCATAGCTACTAAATGGCCTTTTCTTTGAAAATCTCTTATCATAGTAAGCTTTCCTTCAGGAGTAGCCTCTGCAAGAAAATCATCCACACCAGCCTCAGCTGCAATAGCAGCAGCTGTTAAGGGGTTATCTCCTGTAATCATTATAGTTGTAATACCCATTTTACGAAGATCAGCAAACTTTTCCTGAACACCTTGTTTAATTATGTCTTTTAAATGTATAACACCAAGTATCACATAATTTTTTGAAACCACAAGGGGTGTCCCCCCTTCATTTGCTATTCTTTTAACTACCTCATCACATTGATTACTATATTCACCATCATTATCAATGACATACTGCTTTACAGCATCTGAAGCCCCTTTTCGTATTTCATTATTTTCATAGTTTACTCCACTCATACGTGTTTTAGCTGTAAAGGGAATAAAAATCATATTCTTATTATTTATATTTCTTCCTCTAAATCCGAATTTTTCTTTAGCTAAAACAACTATACTTCTTCCTTCAGGTGTTTCATCTGCTAAAGATGATAGCTGTGCAGCATCTGCTAGCTCTTTTGAAGTACATCCATCAACAGGTATAAACTCACAAGCCTGTCGATTACCAAGGGTAATAGTACCAGTTTTGTCCAACATTAATATATCTACGTCTCCTGCCGCTTCAATAGCACGCCCACTCATAGCAAGTACATTTGCTTGATTAAGCCTACTCATACCTGCAATACCTATGGCTGAAAGTAACGCCCCTATTGTTGTAGGAGCAAGACAAACCAATAGAGCCACTAAAGCTGTTACTGATATGGGATTGTTTATTCCAGCTTCCTTTGAAGAGAATACAGAATAAGCATATAAAGAAACTGTAACTAGGATAAATATAATTGATAATGCTACTAAAAAAATCTGTAAGGCAATTTCATTAGGTGTCTTTTTTCTAGCAGCCCCTTCAACCATTTCAATCATTTTATCAAGGAAGCTTTCCCCTGCTTCACTGGTAATTTCTATTACAAGCCAATCAGAAATAACCATTGTACCTCCTGTGACAGCACTTCTATCACCGCCACTTTCACGAATAACCGGAGCAGATTCACCAGTAATAGCACTTTCATCCACAGAGGCTGCACCATCTATTACCTCACCATCTCCTGGTATCTGCTCCCCTGCATAAACTACTACTATATCACCTTTCTTAAGCATTGCTGAGGATATTTTTGTTACTTGATCCTTACTATCTGCTCCAGGTATTTTATGTGCTTCAACCTCTTTTCTTGAAGCACGTAATGAATCTGCCTGTGCCTTTCCTCGACCTTCTGCAATTGCTTCTGCAAAATTAGCAAAGATAACTGTAAACCACAAAATAATAGCAATTCCTAAAGTAAAACTTGAAGGTGCATCCTTTAATCCAAACAAGGATATAATATATAAAATACTTGTGAGGATTGCAGAAATATAAACAAGGAGCATAACAGGATTTTGTGCCTGTGTTTTAGGATTTAACTTTATAAATGAATCTTTCATTGCTCTTAACACCATTTTCCTATCAGTAAGAGCACTTTTATTTTTATCTACCATAGAGAAATACCCCCTTATCCTATCATTTGGAAAAACTCTGCAATTGGACCTAATGCTAATGCCGGAAAGAAGCTTAATGCTCCAACAAGAAGTACAACAAATATTAATAGTAGTACAAACATTGCATTGCAAGTAGAAAGAGTACCTGCTGTAGTTGCTATTTTTTTCTTCTTAATAATACTTCCTGAAATAGCTAGAATAGCTATTATTGGTATAAATCTTGCAAAGAGCATTACAATTCCTAAGGATACATTTAAAAACTCTGTATTTGCAGCAAAGCCAGCAAAAGCAGAACCATTATTTCCGCCGGCAGAGGAATATGCATAGAGCATTTCAGAAAAGCCATGGGCACCACTATTATTTAAGCTTTCTGGTACACTAGGCACAAGTGATGCTATACCACTTCCTACTAGAATTGCTATGGGAGTTGCTAAACAGGCTAACACTGCCCATTTCATTTCGTAAGGCTCGATTTTTTTACCTAGATATTCTGGAGTTCTTCCCACCATTAATCCAGCAATAAATACTGTTAAAATTGCAAAGGCAAGCATTCCATAAAGTCCACATCCAACACCACCAAAGATTACTTCACCAAGCTGAATAAGAAGCATTGGAACCATACCTCCAATTGGTGTGTAGCTATCATGCATAGAGTTAACAGAACCATTAGATGCTGCTGTTGTAAAGGTAGCCCAGGTAGCTGATGCTGTAATACCAAATCTTGATTCCTTTCCTTCCATATTACCGCCTGCTTGGTTATTTATACTTGTGTCAACAACACCACTTTGCTGAAGCTGAGGTGTTGATATTTGTTCACTAACAGCAACTAAAGCAAGAGCAACTACTAAAACTATAAACATAGCCATAAAAATTGCAATTCCTTGCTTTTTATCCCTTACATTACGGCCAAAGGTAAAGCAAAGTGCCGCAGGGATTAATAAAATAGATATCATCTGCACCATATTTGAAAAAGGATTGGGATTTTCCAATGGGTGTGCTGAATTGACTCCCATATATCCTCCACCATTAGTACCAAGCTGCTTAATAGCGATTTGACTAGCTCCAGGTCCTTGGGGTACAAATTGCTTCGTGATAATTTTTGCACCGAAAACTTCTTCTCCATTAAGAGTAACTATATCTCCCTCAATTACAGCATCTTCTATAATATCTCCATCTTCATTAACTGCAATAGGCTCTAGAAGCTCAACATAATCTCCTGCCTTAAGATTTTGTACAACTCCTTGAGATACAATAGAAAGAGAAACAATTAACGATAATGGGATTAAAATATACATTATTATTCTTGTGATATCTACCCAAAAGCTTCCAATTCCTTCAACTTTAACTTTAATGAAGGCTCTAATTAATACAAAAAGAACTGCTATTCCTGTGGCAGCAGATACAAAGTTTTGAACTGTTAAACCTAAAGCTTGAGATAAATAACTAAGCTGTGACTCCCCACTATATGCTTGCCAGTTTGTATTACTAACAAAGCTTACAGCATTATTGAAGGATAAATGCCATGACATACCTTCTATACCTTGTGGATTCCCTGGTAAATATCCTTGAAATAATTGAATAAGAAACAAAAGTACAAAACCAACAGCATTAAAAAGCAATACACTAACTAAATATTTTCTCCAGGTCATCTCCTCATCTACTTTTACTTTCATAACCTTATAAATAATCCTTTCACAAGGCAAAAGTATCTTTGTAAGAAAGACCTCTTCTCCATTCATTATCTTTCCAATATAACCTCCTAGGGGAATTGCTAATAATATTAAAATTACAAGGTATAAACCATACTGTAAAACCATCTGCATCATTGCTTATCACCCCTCATTAAAATAACAATGTAATATGTCAATAAAGCCAGTGCTATTAATCCAATAACTGAAACAACAAAGTTCATACATAATCCCCCTTTCAAAAAAAATATATCATATTACAAATTAAGACAGTGTTAGGACATTATCCAATGAAATTAAAATGGTATAAAGATTCATTATATTTTATTAGGCCTATAAATATCCTTATAAAATAAATAAGCGCCTTTTCAGGCGCTTATTTGCTGTGCTTGGGAATAAACTTATTCAAAATGCTTAAATAATATCATATTTATCAACAACAATGGTATTAGCTACTAAATCATGTAAGCCTCTATGATCCTTTCTAAAACAGATAAAACAAATACCTATTAGCGGAAGTATATAAGTAATGGATATTAGGAGTATAAAAATATAATTCATATCCCAATTATGTGCAATACCATTAAATATCATCATATGAGCCGTTTGCCATGGCAAAAATTTAATTAAGTTTCTAATTATTATTTGCCATAAATTTATCTTTCCTCTATTAGAAGCCACAGATATCCTCATTCTTCTCTTTCCAAAGGTACCTTTGCATTTTCCATATTCAGAAATAACACTATATAATACTATAGGCACTATCAATGTTAAAGAAATAAGATTAGAGCCTAATTCACTAAAGCTTGGTATATATCCCAATATGTTATTATAAATAAGTAGTGAAATACCCAAAATAATCAAAGCAACTAGAAGAATAATTAGAAAGTCTATTAATAATGATGCAAAACGCCTTTTAAAACCTGCAGCTGATGGATAACTCATAAATATTATCTCCTTATAATATAGTCTTCATTAAACCATATTTTACCACAATATTTATCCTTATTCCATTCCATCGCGTAGAGGTGTACTTCATCCGCCTGTAAAGGTGGATTTCACTGCACGCCAGTGCAATTTCACACACCGCAGGTGTATTTCACCCGCCCGTAAGGGTGGATTTCATCGAAAAAAGCACTTGCTCTCTCAAGTGCTTTTTTCTGCGAGCCACGTCAAATTCAGATATCCTACAATTTTCAAATTGAGATTTGAACCCCCACGGTCGGTTCGTCCATAATGAGAATTTTTGGAGAATGCACCAGCGCACAGGCAATGTTGAGCCTGCGCTGCATACCGCCAGAGAATTTACCCGGAGATTTTTTCCCGTGCTCGGATAATCCCACAAATTCCAGCGTTTCCTTTACGCGTTGGTGCAGCATATCTCCTTTAACTCCATACAATCCGCCGAAAAAGCGTAGATTCTCCTCGGCAGACAGTTCCTCGAATACCGCTACCTCCTGTGTTACCAGTCCCATGTGTTGTTTTAACCGGATATTATTCACGTCCTGCTTTTCACCAAGCAGTGTGATTTCTCCGGAATCTGTTCCAATAAGACCCGCTAGAGCACGAATCGTCGTGGTTTTGCCAGTGCCATTTGGCCCAAGAAGCCCCAAGACTTCCCCTCCCTGAATATCAAAACTCACATGATCCAACGCCTGTACATTCTCAAAACGCTTGACCACGTCTTTCAGATTTGCCACTGTCATATAGACACCTCCACTAATTGAATTACATATCTGCTAAATACGTACTTTTATTATATCCAGATCCTTTTCATCACAATAGTAACAAATGTCATGGATTACCAAGCTACGATTTGAAGAATGCTGTTGATTATACTCGCAAACAGTTGTTGAACTAATGTTGCTGCACAGATTAGCATATTTTTATGAAAAATCAAGTTCACTTCTATAAATAATTCAAATATAGCGGGAGCCGAAAATGGCTTGGCTATTTTCCTGCTTTTGGAGCTTGCTTTCCACCAGTAAATGTATAAGCTTTGAGGCATAGGCAGAAAGTCTGATACAATTAAAAAAGCGATAATGAAAAATGAAGACAGGAAAAATCATAGCAAACCAGCCCGGTGAGTATATTAACTCCCCCGAACTGTACCTGATATTACAGATGTTTCTGCTCCAACCAATTCCATTGCTCCTTTACTCAAAGAACCTCCATCTCTCTTCCTCTGCCTCGCAGCGGTGGATTCCGGTTCATCTCACAGGTTTAACCAGCACTTCGAGTGAAATCCTTCGCTCACGCCCACGGTGAAATTTTTGCCTTACAGTAAAAGTGAAATATTGCTTGGAAATGTGAAATGAAATCCACCTATCGCCGTAGCGATTTCACTGCACGCCAGTTCAATTTCACACACCGCAGGTGTATTTCACCCGCCCGCAAGGGTGGATTTCATCGAAAAAAGCGCTTCGGGCTCAAATCCAGATATATTAACCATATAAATGTATACTTATATAGCAAAAAAAGCATCTTAACAGATGCTTTTTTCTGGCGGAGAAAGAGGGATTTGAACCCTCGCGCCGGTTACCCGACCTACGCCCTTAGCAGGGGCGCCTCTTCGGCCACTTGAGTATTTCTCCATGCCCTACGTTATATATTTTATATTGTAAATTAAAATGGCGGAAAGAGTGGGATTCGAACCCACGGTACGGTCACCCGTACGCCGGTTTTCAAGACCGGTGCCTTAAACCAACTCGACCATCTTTCCTTGTGTTGCGACAACTATTATTATATCAACGGTATATAATAGTGTCAACTGTTTTTAAAATTTTTTACTAGTGAATAAATGGAATAAACATGTCTATCATTCTTAATTAAAACATGTACCTTATGGATAATATTGGATATAATTATAATACAAGTTAATTGTATTTTTGGAGGATAATATGAATAGTAATCTAAAAAGGAAAATAAACATATACTTAATACTCTTATCTGTGCTTTTGTTTACTTCACTTATTATCATAGACCAATTTATAAACCTTCATTCAATTAAATTTTTTAGTGGATATGTAATAGGAATTAGTTTAGATGTAATAAAATTAATTATTGGTATAAAGCATAAAGATAAAGAATTTATTAAACATGGAACATTTTAATTATTTCCTTCACTATATTTAGTGTTACTGATTATTTAATAATAAAATAAAATGGAGGCTGTAAAACTACAAAATAGTTATGCAGCACTCCTTTTTTATCAGTCATCTATGCATAAGTTACATATAAATATCTATATGCTGCTTATTTTATTACATCAATGCCCATAAATGGCTTTAATACATCAGGCACTTTTACAGTTCCATCTGCTTGCTGGCAGTTCTCTAGTATTGCAGCTACAGTTCTTCCTATAGCTACTCCTGAACCATTTAAGGTATGAACGAATTGAGGCTTATCTTTAGGAGTTTCCTTATATCTTATATTAGCACGCCTTGCTTGGAAATCCTCAAAGTTTGAGCAGCTTGATATTTCTACATATCTGTTGTAGCTTGGCATCCAAACCTCTATATCATACTTAAAGGCAGCAGTGAATCCTAAATCGCCTTTGCATATTTTAACTACTCTATAAGGAAGTCCTAAGCCCTGAAGCACGCCCTCTGCATCTTGAACTAATTTTTCAAGCTCATTATAAGAATCCTCTGGCTTGCAAAACTTAACTAATTCAACCTTATTAAACTGATGCTGTCTTATAAGCCCTCTTGTATCCCTTCCAGCAGATCCAGCCTCTGCTCTAAAACAAGCACTATAGGCAGCATGCTTTACAGGAAGCTCTTCTCCTCTAAATATCTCATCTCTATACATATTTGTTACAGGAACCTCTGCTGTAGGTATTAGAAAATAATCAAGTCCATCTAGTTTAAATGCATCTTCCTCAAACTTTGGAAGCTGTCCTGTACCGGTCATGCTTTCTCTATTAACCATGAAGGGTGGGAACACCTCTACATAATCATTCTCCATGGTATGTTTTTGAAGGAAATAATTAATTATTGCTCTTTCTAAGCGAGCTCCCAAGCCTTTATACATGGTGAATCTTGCTCCAGTAGTCTTCCCGGCTCTCTCAAAATCAAGGATGTTAAGATTTGTTCCAATATCCCAATGAGCCTTTGCTTCATAATCAAAGGTAGTAGGTTCTCCCCATCTTCTTATTTCCACATTGTCGTCATCTGTATCACCTGAAGGCACATCTGGATTTGGTATATTGGGTATTCTTAGCATTATGAACTTTATTTTTTCATCAATTTCAGAAAGCTCTCCATCATCCTTCTTTATTTTATCACCAATCTGTCTCATTTCTTCCATTATAGGAGCAACATCTTGGCCTGCTTTTTTTAGCTTAGGTATTTCTGAGGATACTTGATTCCTTTTGCTCTTAAGAGCCTCAACATCTACTAGTATCTCTCTTCTTCTTTCATCTAAGGCTACAACCTCATCTATTACAGCTACATCAAAGTCTTCACCTCTATCATTTAGAGCCCTTTTTATCTCCTCTTTGTTATTTCTAATCCTTTTGATATCTAACATCTAATATCTCTCCTTTCTTGATCAAATCTTTAGTATTAATATAAAATAATTATTTTCAAAGAATTAAAAAAAGCCTTTCATCCCCAAAGGGACGAAAGACTCCGCGTTACCACCCTAATTAACAACCATATTTGGCTGTTCTCTCAAAAATATAACGGTAAAACCGTACTGCTCTTCACAGTCCCTCCAAGGTGGATTCTCAAGGAATAATTATCGACTTGCACCTACCGCCGACTCTCTTAAAATTAATGCCTTAATACTTGTCTTATCAAAGGTTTAAATATATTTTATTATTTATATTATACTTCTTTAAACCTAACTGTCAACTACTATTCTATAATATTTCTCGTAGCTATTATATCTATGCCTGTATTTAATATATTCTTACATATTACATCTCCTATTTCCACAGGAGCTCCTACATATATTCTGCTAAGCACCTTTGAGCATTCTATCCATAGATCAAAAGGAATAGGTTTGCTGCTTTTAACAGAAACTACATTATATTTATCACTACCTTTAACTCTAATGAGTGTAGTTAATATATCTTCTCCCACTCTTTACTTCCTTTCTAAATATCATCAAATTCCTTTATTCTTGCATTTAGAAGATTAGAATTCTTCGAATCATCTACAATCTCCATAGGATTCTTATCTGTCTCTCTAGCTAATATACTTATAATATGATTAGTACAGTAAGCTCCATGGCAGCTTCCCACTCCTGCTCCGGTCCGTCTTTTAATTCCTTCTATTGTTCTGGCACCCAGAGGTCTTCTAATGCTATCTACTATCTCACCTTCAGTTACTTGATTACAAAGACAAATAACCTTACCATATCTTTTATCCATCTTTATAAGCTCATTTTTTTCTTCTTTAGTCATGTTTTTAAATTTATAAAATTCTCGTCTTTTGTCAATAAAATTGTTATTTGATCCGCAGTTTAAATATCCTGTGACAGCTTCGGAAATCTTCATGGCTATAGCTGGTGTAACGGTTATTTTTGCATGGCTATTTCCTATAACTCTTATATATCCCTTATCCATATCTTCATCATCTATTTTTATACTACCAAAATAGATTTCCGATTGAAAAAAACTATTTATATCATTTTTACTTATATACTTTATTACTCTAGCAGCACTTTTAAAGGCAGTATGGAATCCAATAGGATTGTCACTAACTATCCCTGAAAGGACTCCTCCATTTAATGAAGGTATGCTATACATTAAATTATTATTTTTACTAGGTGTAAATAAAATATTTGTTAACTTAGTTTTAGGCTTTGCCTCTAAGGATATATATGATAATGATTTTTTAGAGCCTTCCACTTCAAAAGGTTTATTACTATCTATAGTATAGTTATTTGTTGATATAGTGTTTATAACAACTCTGCAGGAGTACCTGCTTTTATTTGTAGTAACTCTAAAGCCCCTAGCCATTTTCTGCACATCTATGACTATCTCTTCCATCTTAAAATTTACTCCGTTATCATAAGCTACTTCACCATAAGCAATAGCCAGATCATAGGGTGATATAACTCCGGTACTTCTACTATAAAGAGCTTTTTTTATCTTTCCAGGAACTCTAGATTCTATGTCCTTTGCTGCAGCATTATCTATAATATGAACATCCTTTATCCCTCTTCTTTTAGCTCTATTATAAATTTCCTCTATATACTTTAAATCCTCTTCATCTTCAGCAATAATTAATGAAGGAGTCCTCTTGAAGGGAATTTTAAACTTTTTTGATATATCATCAAGGAGGCTATTACCCAACATTTCAAGAGAAGCAGTGGCATCATCCTTTATTTCGGAACCATCATATACTATGGAGGTATTTACAAAGGATATATCATCTGCTATATCAAAATCTTTTTCAACGAGAGCAATATTTAAATTATACTTAGACAATTCATAAGCAACTGCACAGCCTAATATTCCTCCCCCTAATATAAGAACATCATAATCCATGTGTTTCCTCCTAATTTTAATAAAGGTGTAAATACAGAACTTTAAGCTCTGTATTCTCCACCTTTAATTTTACAATACTTATATAATAAAACAACTATTAATTAATATTATTTAATATATTCCCAAGCTCCTTAATGTATTCTCCATAGGCAGCCCAATCTCCATTTTTTTGAGCATCTATAGCCTTCTGGTAAAGCTCCTTTGCCTTAGAAATATTAATCTCTACCTCAGTATTAGGAGTAGTGATTTCTCCAGAACCATTATTATTTTCATTATTTCCTGAGGTGTAGTTAAATAATGATAACAGAGCTTTATCTATATTCTCTTCTATAACAAGACTTTCTCCATCAAAGAGTATCACCCTCTTCATTTCTGGTATACTATTATTTGCCTGAGATCTTAAATATAAGGTTTGAGCATATAAGAGAGATTCATTTATAGGTATAATGAGAGTATCTCCATACTCAACTGTAGACCCCTTAGAATTCCATAGAGATATTTCCTTTGATATATTTGTATCTTGATTTATCTTATTCATAAAAAGTGTTGGAGAATAGATGGTTTTTTGCGGTGGAAATTTATACATTATTAATTTTCCGAAATTGTCTCCATCCATTCTTGCTCCAAAAATAGAAGACATATTCTGTTTATTCTTTATATTAAAATACTCAAAAAGCATCATCTCTGTATTTTCTTCATTAGGTAGCCTTGTCATTACATAAGGAGATTCATTAACCTTCTCCTCCTGCCCTTCATTATCTGATAAAGTAGACACCTGCCATACATCCTCTTCAGTAAAGAACTTAAAGGAATCAGTAACATGATATTTAGTCAACACCTCACATTGCACATCAAATAAAGCAGCAGGATATCTATAGTGGCTCTTAATACCTTCTGGAATTTCTGCAGAGCTTTTAAATAATCCTGTATATATTTTTGCATAACTCTGTGCTATTGGATCATTTTCATCTATAATATAAAAATTAACTTCTCCATCATAAGCATCAACTGTAACCTTTATTGAATTCCTTATATAGTTTATTCCATCATAAGGCTGAGAATAAGGATATTTATCAGAAATTGTGTATGCATCGATTACCCATACAAGCTCCCCTTCATTTATAACTAAATAAGGATCTCTTTCATATTGTAAAAAGGGTGCTATAGTTTGAACTCTATCCATTATATTTCTGTTTAATAGAATCTTACTATCTTTATTTATAGCATCAGAAAGAAGTATCTTTGTATTTCCTTCATAAAGAGAGAAGAGTATCTTGTTAAAGAAATTCATCTTTATACCTGTTTCTCCCTCATATTGATATTCCTCACTCTTTTCTCCCTGAGGATAATCAAATTCCATTAAATCAGTATTTACAATAGCATAATCATTAGTGCTTTCTCCAAAGTATATTCTTGGATTATCTATTTCTATGCCTGTAGTATTTTCAGGAGGTATATCCTTAATTACAAAATCCGGCTGACCTTCTGCTGTTACTGAATTAACCTTAGTCATAGCAAGACCATATCCATGAGTATATCTTAAGTGCTTATTCTGCCAGATATCTATAGCATCTGAATTAATTTCTCTAGGGGATATAAACACCTGATTATATTTTCCATTTATATAATATCTATCAGTATCCACATCATTAAAAGTATAATAATTCTTTATAACCTGTACCTGATTATAAAAATCTAAAACCGGTTCAAAGGAATTTATTTTAAGATTATCTATTATATCCTCATTTTCCTCTATATCCTTCTGGGTGAGCTTATTATCAAAGCTGAAGTTAACTTCCTCAATATCATCAAGATTAAAAGCCTTTCTTGTAAAATCAATATTGTAATTTATATATTTTTCTTCTAGATCATACTCGTTAGGATTTACTTTAAACTGCTGTACTAAATTTGCCACAATAGGTTCTGAAATAATCAAAGCCATTATAGCTGCTACAGATATTATTATTGGTCTTACCTTCTTTTTTATAAGACTAACAAAGACCACTACCGAAGATATTAATGCCATAACAGTTATTATTCGATAAAAGAGCAGTGTTACATTAACATCTATATATCCTGCTCCATAGACATTACCTCTTTCACTATACACTAGATAATATGCTCTTAGTATATATCCTACAGATATCATAATCATAACCAAAGCTGCAAATAATGCCATTTGCTTTCCAAAAAATTTAGTAACGTAATTTTCTGATAAGGTTAGGATTTTATTCCTTTTAAATCCCTTTAAAATCTTATCTCTTGATGTGCTTATAAAATAAATTGCTATAGTTATTATTGCAAAAATCACCACTAAAAAAAGAAGTGAATCATATATAGCCTGTACTAAAGGTAATTTAAAAATATAAAAGGATATATCCATGTTAAATAAAGGATCTTTAACATTAAAATCCACTGAATTATTAAACTGAAGTATTCTATACCAATTGCTAGAAGCTATATTATAAGAAAAGAAAGCTGATATAACGAAGTTAATAAAAAAGAGTATAATCTTTTCAAATCTATGGTTTTTAACCTTCTCTTCCTTAAAGCTTTTAACTTCCGGAAAGCTTCTCATTATATTTTTGTAATAAAGATAAATAGCAATAAAGGTTATAAGAAATATTGGAGCCATGAATTTTAGTACGGCAACAATTTTTATAAAATACATTTCAATATATCCTACATCCTTAAACCATTGAAGATTAACCAGCAATTCTGTTCCTGAGGCTAATATAACCGTAAGAGCTATCAGAACTATTAATATTGGAATAAAAATCTTACTTTTTTTCATTTAATAATACCCCTACAAATTTATTATTTTTTTTAAAGTCTTTATACCTAGTCTAATACTATATAATTTTTTTTAATAAGTTCCTCCTCTATTTTATCTAATGTATCTTGATCTTCAGCTGTAATTGTATGTAGATGAAGCCCTCCAGTTAATGATGATAAAGGCTCTATTTTACTGTCCTCGAAGGCTTTAACAAAAGCCTCCAGCTCTGCTATTGTCTTAATCATAAGATTGCATTTTATCTCCCCATACAAGGGATGTTCTACAATTACATCTTCAATTTTCCCACCATACTTTATAATAGTATTCATCTCATCATAAAGCTCATTTCTTCCATGATTTACGGCTATAATCTTTCTTATTCTTCTATCCACCAGTCCATTTATTATATAACCTTCAGGAGTTGCTATTATATTTCTACCTTCAGCTCTCAATATAGCTATATCCTTAACTATTATCTGCCTGGTAACATTATACTCACTAGCTAAGTCCACTCCCTTCAAGGGCTTATCTGAGCTTAGCAGCAATTTCAAAATAGATGCTCTTCTTTCCTTAGAACTCATACTATCCCTCCATAGCTATCTAATTTTTATTATCTGCATACCTTAATATATTTAATAAAATATTATTACTTTCGATATATTCATGATGCTTTTCTACAGCATATAAAAAATTCTCATCATAACCAAGCTTCCTTAGAAGCTTAACTCCCTCCATAGGATGGTAATAATAAATATATATAGAATCTATTCTAGAAAGTTTTTTCAGCCTTCCACTGCTTACCTTATTAAGCAGAACTATCAATGACTTTTTTAGTATATTTAATGGATGAACTATTTTACCTATATCATGAAGGAGAGCAATTTTCATAACCTCCTCCAAGGAGGTGTTTAATTGAGGATAATCCCTCTTTATTTGATAGTAATATTCCTCTGCAGTCTTAGCTACTCTAACACAATGGTGCTTATCTCCCGTAGAAAGCATATTAAATAATTCCTTCTCCTCTTCTTGAAGATATTTATCTATATATGCTTCATCCAGCTTTGTAAAATAAGAGGTAACAGCCCAATAAAACTGCTTTATTCTGTATCTAGCCATAACCTACTCCTTAGTATAAAAATATTTCTAAAAGAAACATAGCTAATTATAATTATATCATATAACCAATAAAATATTTTATTTCATTACATCTTCTTAGATAGTTTTTGTTACCCTTGACATAATAATACATATAATATATATTAGAATATGCTAATATACTAATATACTAATATATGTAAGGAGTGGCATTGGTGAGATTAAAGAAAAAAGCCGTAGTAGGAGAGCATTGTGTGGCCTGTGGCCTGTGTGAGAAAATATGTCCTTTAGGAGCTATAAAAGTAGTAAATGGAGTATTTGCTTCAGTAGATAAGGATAAATGTGTAGGCTGCGGAAAATGTGAAAAAGCTTGCCCAGCATCTGTTATACAAATATTATCCCAGGAGGCTATAAGTCTATGAAAACAAGAAAATCAAAGAAATGGTATGATTATTTATGGATAATATCTACTGCTTATCTTCTATTAGGTATGTTCAATATTTTATTTGCTTGGCTCGGTTTAATTTGCTTTGTGGTTCCCTTAATAATTGCCATGGTTAAAGGAAATAAGTCCTATTGTAATCGATATTGTGGAAGAGGTCAGCTCCTTCAGCTTTTAGGTGATAAGCTTCATCTTTCTGGAAACCGAAAGGTTCCCAATTGGCTAAAGAGTAAAGCCTTTCGTTATGGTTTTTTAACCTTTTTTATGATCATGTTTATAAATATGCTATATAATACATGGCTTGTATTTGCAGGAGTAAATAGCCTTAAGGAGGTTATAACCCTACTATGGACTTTTAAGCTCCCCTGGAACTGGGCATATACCATTCCTGTAGATCCATGGATAGCTCAATTTGCCTTTGGCTTCTATAGCATTATGGCTACCTCAACAATCTTAGGCTTAATTACAATGGTTATATATAAGCCTAGATCCTGGTGCGTATACTGTCCAATGGGTACCATGACTCAAGGAATCTGCATTATAAAAAATAGAAATATTAAGAATGGAGAATCATTATAATGAAAAAAATAATAGCATCAGTTTTATTCCTTATGATCTTTTTATCAGGCTGCTCAATAAGCGAAAATAATAATAAGGGTGAAGCCTCAGAAAATAATATGTATAAAACCATTTCTCAGGAGGAAGCTAAAAGAATAATGGATGAGGAAGAAGGCTATTTAATACTTGATGTAAGAACAGAGGAGGAATATAAAGAAGGGCATATTCCTAATGCAATTAATATTCCCAATGAAATAATCTCTGAAAACACCACAACTATATTAAATGACAAGGAACAGATAATTCTTGTGTATTGTAGAAGTGGAAGAAGAAGCAAAGAAGCCTCTGAAAAACTTATAAAATTAGGTTATAATAATATATATGACTTTGGTGGATTAAACACATGGAAATACGATATAGAATAACAGTATTCAAGTAAAATTATAAGGAGGAATTAAGGTGGAGGAAAAATCTAAGGATATAGCAAATTTATTAAGGGTCTTATCTAATGAATATAGGCTATTAATTCTTTGCTCTTTAATTGAAAGGCCTCTGACCGTTACAGAAATATGCCAAGGACTGAAATGCGCTATAAGCCAATCAGCGGTATCTCAGCATCTAGCCCTATTAAAAGCCCATGGTATCTTGGACTACCAGAAGAATGGACAGAATATAACCTATAATATTAGTGATTCAAGAGTGACTAAGGTTATAGAAGTACTTCGAGATCAATATTGTTAATGAAGTAGTTTTATTATTAAAGATAATATTATTTTTATAAATTAAAAAGGTTATCCATTTGGATAACCTTTTTAATATTGGTGGAGATAAAGAGATTCGAACTCTTGACCCCCTGCGTGCAAGGCAGGTGCTCTCCCAGCTGAGCTATACCCCCAGAGTATCAGCTATACATTATATAGCTGATTATGGTGGACCTTCAGGGACTCGAACCCCGGACCTACCGGTTATGAGCCGGTTGCTCTAACCAACTGAGCTAAAGATCCTTAATGACCTGGCAACTTCCTACTCTCCCACAGGGTCTCCCCTGCAGTACCATCGGCCCTATAAGACTTAACCTTCGTGTTCGGAATGGGAACGGGTGTTACTCTTACGGCATCATCACCAGATGCGATTCT
>JAEXZL010000212.1 GCA_023451395.1 Bacillota bacterium
CTATAAACCAGTAAAGCAGAACCAAATATTATCTATAAATTATATCAAAAAACTGGTCCAAAAAATGCACTTTTTTAGCTCAATTTTCGCTGATTTTTCCCTCTAAAATAACAATTTTTTTGATCAAATCGTCTTATTTATCCTTTCTACTACTATTTATCATCATAACTTTGCTTTCTATGTCGCTCCAGTATATGATGAGGATACTCTCGATAAATGTTAAATATGGTCATGCATGAAACAAATCTTAGAATTTAAATAACAATTAACTTCTAGTAAAGCAATTTTTTATACATTTACATAATACTTTGCTTGTGTATCTCACATTTCTTGATATAAACCTTTTTTATTAACTAGCTCTTTATATTTGCCCATTTCACCTGTTTCTTCATCATTTATTATCAGGTTTTTTTTAGTATTTCAAATTTGTAAATTTTTTCTCTACATTTCAGCTTTTTTGCACTTTTATATGGGCTAAAGCAAGTCTAGATGCATAGTTGGCACACCATAGGTTCAAAAGGCTTAGGTGTTTAATCTTACGTTATATTATGATAGTATAGGAATAATCCAAATGATTGTCATTCTTAATTAGCTTCTTTTCTTGTTATTTAATACTAACAGAGAAAATATTTCTATAGATTTTATTATTGCTCAACTTTAAGTTGAATTAGATAGGAGGGATTCTAATGAGCAGCAAACATTTAAACATCGTTTATATTAATGATGTACATGGTTATATGGATTTGCACCAGGAACTCATTTGGCAGGGAAAAAGAGCTGCTTTTAGAAAAGCAGGAGGTTATGCTAGAATTGCAGGCTTGGTCAATGAAATTCGTGGGGAAAAGCCTGACAATGTTCTCTTCTGCGATGGCGGTGATACTTTTCATGGAACCTACCCGGTTGTCGAAAGCAAGGGGGAAATCTTGATTCCATTATTAAACAACTTAAATTTGGACGCTATGACTGTGCACTGGGATTTTGCCTACGGCCCTAAGGTGATAAAAGGAATTGAAGAAAAGCTTAACTATCCTATACTTGCAGCCAATATTTATTATAAGGAAAATAGAGATTATTTCTTCAAGCCCTATATGGTAAAACAGATAAACGGTTTAAAAATCGGCATTATAGGTTTAGGGTCAAATATTGTTGACAAGACAATGCCACCTTCCTTTAGTGAAGGATTGACTTTTACAGATGGAAGAAATGAAGTACCCAAGCTTGTAGAGCAGCTTCGATCCCAGGAGAAGGTAGACCTAATTATTCTTCTTTCCCATCTTGGATTTCCTCAAGATGCTAAATTATTGTCCGAGGTTCAAGGGATTGATATCTGCTTAAGTGCTCATACTCATAACCGCCTTTATGAGCCTGTGATGCAGGGAACCACTATTATTGTACAAGGTGGGGCTCATGGCTCATTCCTTACTCATTTAGAGATTGAAGTAGAAGGACAAAAAGTTATAAACTTTAATCATAGATTATATGAAGTTACACCTGAAACTCCACCTGACTTGGCGATAGAGCAAAGGGTTAAAAAGGCTCTGGAGCCTTTTGCTAAAGAACTTTCCACTATTGTGGGAGAAACCTCTACTCTACTCCATCGTGGCACATCAATTGAATCTACCATGGATAACTTTCTTTTGCAAAGCCTTATTGAATCTACTGGAGCTCAAATCGCATTTTCCAATGGGTGGCGATATGGTGCACCTATAATACCTGGACTAATTACTCTTAATGATCTCTATAACATTATTCCTATGAATCCACCAGTGTCCGTGGTAAACCTAACAGGTAAAGAAATTCTTGAAATGCTTGAGGAAAACCTGGAACATACCTATTCCTCCAATGCCTTTAATCAAATAGGAGGATACCTTAAGCGATGCTTTGGTCTTACTGCTTTTATCCGTATCGAAAATCCTAAGGGACATCGTATTCTAAAGCTATATATAGGTCAAGAGGAGCTAAACCCAGATGAAATCTACAAAGCAGCTTTTGTCACGGAACAAGGAGTACCTCTTAAATATGGAACTAATCGTAAGAATACTTGTATAAAGAGCATTGATGCTATGAAGGCATTTTTAACGAAGCACAATCCCCTAAGTGTGGAAGTACAGGAAACCTTTATACTTGTTTAAACAATATAAACAGCTCCTTGATGAGGCAGAAATTCTCCTGCCTCATCAAGGAGCCTATGTTATTAGGTAATCAAACAATATACCATAGAGCAATGCTAATGCTTCTCTTCGTATTTATCAGTATTTGATAAGTAAAAATATTTGTAGTAAATGATATGTAAATTGTTGTTTTATGACTTACTAAGTTATCAAAATTAGTAAAGATTTCATATTCAGCTATAGTATCTAAATTTGCCGTAGGCTCATCTAAAATTACAGAATTAGTATTTTTATAAATGGCTCTGGCAATTGCCATTTTTTGATTTTGTCCACCAGACTGTTTTATGATAACATTAATTATTAATATGTCTATTATCAAAATACTATCTACTTAAATTATATTTTTGTATCTTTTTTTTGCTTATAAATATTCTTATAGAATTACATTCTTTTTTCGTAAATCCCACTATTCCACGTAATTGAATGTTCCTCTAAGCAAAATTCCCCCAAACCTAAGTCCGAGGGAACATAAAACACACTTCAATATTAACTTAAAATCCTCCAAAGCCTTTGATATCAGCCTATTCCTTTACTAACTTCACAACCGTCTCAGCAGTAGGCTGTTTCCAATCGAACTAAGAACTGTTCTCTTGGACGTCCCTTGCATGGTTAGCACTAAATGCTTCTCTGCGTCCTTATCAGGACAAGTAAAGTGACCACCTCAACATGTGTTCTGGCAGTTAAGTGGTACAAATATGCATTAATATTGATTTTGCGTAAAGATATGCCCCCTTAAGCAAGTGGGCCGTGAAATTCTTATTGTATATACTATTCCGAAAAAGGTTATTAATATAATAACCTTTTAGCTAAATCTATCTCTATGGGTGAGTAACTATACTTGACATAAAGATAGGTTATATTTTTTTATATATCCTCATTGCAAATATATAAGCAACAACTATTATTGCTATACACCAAGCCAAAGCAGTCCATATCTCATTTCCTACAGGCTGATTTGATAATAAGTTACGAATAGCTTCTACAATAGGTGTTACAGGCTGATTTTCTGCAAAAGCACGTACTGCTGGAGGCATTGTATCCGTTGGCACAAAGGCAGAACTGATAAAGGGTAAAAAGATGATTGGATAAGAGAATGCACCTGCACCATCTGGTGTTTTAGCAGCAAGTCCAGCAATTACTGCAATCCAAGTTAAAGCAAGTGTAAATATTCCTAGAATTCCAAATACCGCCAACCATTCTAAAACTCCTGCTGAAGAACGTAAGCCCATTAATAATGCAACAAGTATAATCACTACTACAGAAATTCCATTAGAAATTAGTGAAGTTAATACATGTCCCCATAATACTGTAGAACGGGCGATGGGCATAGAGTGAAAACGTTCAAAGATACCACGTTCTTTATCTATAAACAAACGGTAGGCTACATATGCAATGCCACTTCCAATAGTCATTAATAATATTCCTGGTAAAAGATAATCAATATAATTTTCCGTACCAGTTTCTATTGCACCTCCAAATACATAAACAAATAATAACATAATGGCTATTGGTGTAATACTAACTGTAATAATTGTATCCATACTTCTAAAAATATGACGCATAGAACGTCCAAACATAACACTCATGTCATTAAAAAAGTATTTATTAATAGATTCCATTTATTTATCCTCCTTTTTACCAACTATTGTTAGGAATATTTCTTCTAATGAAGGCTGTTTCTCAACATACTCCACTTTTGCAGGTGGAAATAATTTTTTCAAGCCTTCTAAGGTATCTAGAGCAATAATTTTCCCCTCATGAAGAATAGCAATTTTATCTGCTAGTTGTTCTGCTTCTTCTAAGTATTGAGTTGTTAGGAAAACCGTGGTGCCTGTAGTTGATAGCTCTTTTATAATCTTCCAAACCTCTAAACGGGCTTCTGGATCAAGACCTGTAGTTGGCTCATCTAAGAAAATAATTTTTGGATTCCCCACAAGGCTCATAGCAATATCAATTCTTCTTTTCATACCTCCAGAATAAGTACCTACTCTGCGGTCTGCTGCCTCTGACATAGCAAAACGATTTATTAACTCATTTGCTACTTCATTCGAATTTTTAAGATGTCTTAGTTTTGCTATCATTTGAAGATTTTCACGTCCAGTCAAAATTTCATCTATAGCAGCAAACTGACCAGTAAGACTAATAGAAGCTCTAATGCCCCCTGGATTTTTTTCAATATCAAAACCATTAATCACAATATTTCCAGCATCTGCTTTAAGTAAAGTAGTCATAATTCTAATCATGGTTGTTTTTCCTGCTCCATTGGAACCTAGTAATGCAAAGATACTTCCCTGCTCTACCTCCAAATCTACTCCTTTAAGTACTTCTACATTTTTGTAGGCTTTCTTAACCCCTTTAATTTCTATGATATTTTTTTTCATTTTCTTTTCCTCCTATAAAATATAGTAACCTTACTCAGGTCTGCATCTAATCTATTCAAGGTACCTTGAGTAATTGTGATAAAAAATGAGCCGACAACCGTGATTTCACTCACATGTTATCGGCTCTGCGTCATAGCGTCTGGCTCCTTAATAACTGATATATTCAGCTTTTTTGCATTGATTATCGTTTCCTTTTTACACTTGGGACAAAATAGTGGGAAGTTTTCAAGCACCGTATCAACACCTATCTTGACCCTTGTTTTGTTGCCACAGATTGGACATAATATCCACTGGCATTTACACACTCTACCATCCCCTTAACTTATGATGTTATTGAACTCTTTTATTTATCCGTAACCTTTTTCATAGCCTTGTTAACTTCCTGATCAACAGATTCTTGATAGATGTCAGCGTAAGTTTTTGAATCCTTGATTAGATCGTCACAGAAAGCCGCAACATCACTACCAGTTACTTCCAGAACACCTTTCCCCTGGGCTGCACCCTCTTCAAAAAGATCAATAATCCCTGAAAGTAAGCCTATCCCGTCAGTAAGCTCAACAGGACCCACCTTAAAGAGATATTTTTGCATCTCTTTATAAACAATCTGATAATCTTTCGGGAGTGCTTTCACACGGGCCATGTGCCCTCGCCACTCTTTTTTGCCTTCAATGATATCTTGTATTCTCATTTTTTCCTCCTATTTACCTATTTTTTTAGCGATATTATTGTTCAGCTGCTTGCGCCACTTGTCCCGAAAAGTCTTAGCCCCTTCTTCGCCCACTAGCGCTGCACAAAAGCCCTTGATATCGTCACCTAAAACCTCTTGTACGCTCTGACACTCTGCAGCTGCTTCTTCCAGCAGCCCAAGGACACCATCAAGAATTGGCATTAGATTACGGCCGGTGAAATCTGAATGCGGCCAAAGATTAGCTTTAATTTTTTCCCATGCCCATTGATAATCAGCTGGAAGCTTTTTAACTCGAGATTCAAAAGTTTTCATTTCTTTAGTCATGTCGCTCCCTGTGATTTTTTCCCAGAAATTCATTGCCTTCTCCCCTTTAACTCATTAATTTTTGATGATACGAACTCCCATCTTTCCCAGAACCTCCGCAGTTCCTCACGCCCCGCGTCGTTGAGCTTAAAAAACTTTCGTGGTGGTCCCATATCTGATGGTTTTTTTTCTATGTCCACAAGTTTATTCTTCTCAAGCCTTACCAAAATGGTGTAAACTGTCCCATCCACGACGTCGGAAAATCCCAGGTCATTCAGCCTTCTAGTAATCTCGTATCCGTAAGTTTCCTGGTGATTGATGATTTCAAGAACACAGCCTTCCAGTACACCCTTTAACATTTCTGTGATATTATCCAATTTAATCGCCTCTCTACTACTTAGTATTACTAATATTCAGTATTACTTACTACTGCTATATAGTAACACATATTAGTGATGCTGTCAATATATATTTATCCTCTTAAAAAAATTGCCCCCAAACATTAAGTCTGAGGGAAATTAGAACAAGCTTCAATATTCACTTATAATTCTTCAAAGCCTTTGATATCGGTCTAATTCTTAACTTTATTCATATCAATCTTTGCAGAAGTCCATTTCCAATTTTGCAAACAAGTTAAATTTTAGATTGCAAATTATATAAATGTGCATAGTCACCATTTAGCTTTAAGAGTTCCTCGTGTGTTCCCTGTTCACCAATCCCATAATCAGTTAACACAACAATCCTCTTAGCATTTCTTATTGTTGATAAACGATGAGCTATGACAAAGGTTGTACGATTTTTAGCCAAACTTTCTAAGGAATATTGGACTACATTCTCACTTTCATTGTCCAAAGCACTTGTCGCTTCATCAAAAATCAATACTGGGGGGTTTTTCAAGAATACCCTTGCAATACTCAATCTTTGTTTTTGTCCTCCTGATAACTTAGCACCCCGTTGTCCAATATCAGTATTATACCCCTCTGGTAGTTTCATTATAAATTCATGAGCATTTGCATTTTTTGCTGCTTCAATGATTTCTTCCATACTTGCACTAAGCTTCCCATAGCTAATATTGTCCAATACAGTTCCAGAAAACAAATAAACGTCCTGCTGCACTACTCCCACATTGCTTCTTAAAGAGCTCAGACGAATGTTCTTGATATTTATACCATCTAGAAATATTTCCCCTTGACTTACTTCATAAAATCTAGGTATAAGTGAACATAATGTTGTTTTACCAACTCCTGAAGTTCCTACAAGTGCAATATATTCTCCTGCTTTCACATCCAAGGATAAATTTTCAAGAACAAAGTCATAATCTTCATGATATCTAAACCCTACATCTTTAAACCTCACATTTCCTTTTGCATCTCTTAATTCAACGGCATTAGCTACGTCCTGAATATCAGGCTCAAGCTCCAAAATTTCTATAAATCGTTCAAAGCTAGCAATTCCTTCTTGAAGCTGCATGGTCATTTGGGTTAATTTTTGTATAGGTTCAATGAGATTTCCAATATAGAGCAAAAATGTAATCAAATCTGGCAAATCTAGAGAAGCATTTACAATACTTACGCCACCAAAGACAATCACTGTTACGGTAATAAGCTGTACAAAAGCACTCATTCCATTATAAAGATAAGACTCATTTCTATAGGTACTCTTTCTACTCTCAAGAAATCTATTATTCTCGTAAGCAAATTTTTTCTTTTCTACTTCTTCATTAGTAAAGGACTTAACCACCCGTATTCCTGAAAGATTATCTTCAACCTGTGCATTAACATCGCCAATACGTTCCTTGTTTTTCTTTAAAGCTATATGCATCTTTTTATTAAAATAAAATGCAAAAACCGCCATGAAGGGTAAAAAGACAAAAACAGCAATAGTTAATTGCACATTGATATTTATCAATATTACAAAGGCTCCAATAAACTTTACCAAATATATAATGTAATCCTCAGGCCCATGATGATATAATTCTGACAATGAAAGCAAATCATTGGTTATTCTAGACATTAGCTGCCCAGTTTTTTGACCATCATAAAAACTAAAAGACAATTTTTGATAATGCTCAAATAACTCACGGCGCATATCCCTTTCCATCATTGCACCCATTGCATGCCCACGGTAGTCATAGTAGTAGTTACAAGCTGTCTGCATCACAATAAGTGCAAGCATTATAGTTCCCACCTTATAGATTTCAGTTAATGCGTTCTGGAGATTTCCCTCTAATACAGTTTTTGTAATATATCTTGTAAGTAATGGAAATACTAGTGAAATTATCGCCACAATAATAGCGCAGATCATCACTCTGAAAAATAAACCCAAATAAGGTTTATAATAAGAAAAAAAATTCTTGAATCTAAAATTCATATATTAATCCTCCATTATTTTGGAGGGTTATATTATAGTTGCCCTCCAAGCTTTAATTATTTCTACTTTAAATGCGTTTTTCATTTAAAACACCCTTTCTGTTTTACTTTTATAATAAGCAGCTTAGACTACGGCATAATAACCATAAAATACCCTAATCAACCTTTGGCATATTATGGTTATTGTAACATATTTTAAAACTTCTGAATACTACAGTCATACATGGTGTGCCTAATCAATCCTTCAGTTTTCTTTCCTTTAATTAAAAATAAATTCAAACCAATCAGCAAAGGTCTTATGGCCACACTCTGGCTTTGTGCAAAAGATCTTGCTACTGCTTTGAATTTTAATTTAATATTTTTCTCTATATATCATTCAACAACCTTATGCTCGGGTTGTTAAAGTTTGCCCAAGCTATATCACTGTTAATGTATCTAGCCATTCTATAAGCTACCGGCCTAAACCCGCACTTAGGCCAAAAAGTTGAAGAGGCAAGATTAGTTATTCTCCAATCCGTTATCATACTGCTATATCCTCTTTCATTCATAATCCTACAGCCTTCGTTCATTAGCTTTTTACCAATGCCTCTTCCCATTTGGGAATTGTAAGTGCCTGCAATAATTAACTCTATTCCATTGTCTGGTGTCATCAAATCTGAAGTAATAGGACTATATGCTTGAAATCCTAATTCCTTTGTATCCATTAAGGCAATGAGAACTGTTTCGTCATTTTCCTCTACTAAACTTTCATATCCCGCCTTAATATTCAATACTACTTCAGGTAATGCTGGCTCAAAGGTTGGTGCAGAATTTTGATAGGATTGTATTATACTAGACATTTTACCGATTATTTCTCTATCCATTTTATTAGCAGCTCTAACCTCTGCATCAGAAACATTTTCAAAGGGTTTGTAATCCTCCATATTCATTACCCCGTGAACTTGCTGGATAAAAAAGCTTAATCGTTGGTAGGCATCATAGTATACCTGATTTCCAAGAGGGATTATATTATAGTGCATAAAGCAGCCTTGCTCTAGCCATTCCACTGAAACCTTGGTATATAGATTCCTTATAAGCTCAGAGGATTGATCCATTCTTATTGCTACTCCCTCATAAGGAACCCATATATGCCTACCTCTTAAGTTGTCAACCTTTATCTCTCCGATTATATAACCTACTAGTTCATTATTAATAAATGCTCCCATCCCAATGACTTTATTGTTAACGAACAATTTTTCAAGTATATCCCTTATATATTCAGCATTAAGACAACTGTTTTTTAGAAACGGAAATACTTCAACTTCATAGTTTTGCCTTTGTATTAACAAATCAGCCATGGCGGGTATATTATCAATATTAATAGACTTGAACTCAATTATTTTCATTTTTAATACCTCTCAGAAAGTTAGATTATATAACATATTTTACCACATTACATCTTCACTAGATATATAAGAAATAATTCATAGTAAATTATATACCTTATCAAAAGCACTAAAGATATATGCTTATAATTCAAAAATCCCCCAAACCTAAGTCTGAGGGAACATAAAAACACTTCAATATTAACTTAAAATCCTTTTAATCCTTTGGTATTAACCTATCTTTTTACTATCTCAACAACAGTCTCAGCAGTAGGCCGTTTCCAATCGAACTAAGAACTGTTCTCTTGGACGTCCCTTGCATGTGTAGCACTAAATGCTTCTCTTCGTCCCTATCAGTCCTTGATAAGCAAAGTGACTACCTCAACGTGCGGTGTGTTAGGAAACATATCCTTCAATATAGTCTTTTCCACCCTATACCCCTGCTCAATAAGATACTTTAGATCAATAACTAAAGTCTTAGGATTGCAGGAAACATATATTATTTCTTTAGCATTAAAATCCACTACATATTCTAAAGCTTTTGGATGAACCCCACTTCTAGGTGGATCCAGAATGATTACATCGGGCTTTTTATCTATAGTCTTTATGACCTTTGTCACATCTCCTGCTATAAAGCGGCAGTTGTCTAGGCCATTGAGCTTTGCATTTTCATTAGCTGCTGCTGCAGCTTCTTCTATGAGCTCTATGCCTATTACTTCCTTGGCCTTTGGCGCTGTTATCTGTCCTATGGTGCCGGTGCCGCAATAGAGGTCAAAAACTGTTAGATCCTCAGAGGAGCCTAAAAATTCTCTCACTATTGAATAGAGCTTTTCTGCGCCTCTTGAATTTGTTTGGAAGAAGGAAAAGGGTGATATTTTAAAGCTTAAGCCTAGGAGCTTTTCTGTTATGTAGCCCTTTCCTTGAAGTATATTTACCTTTTCCGGTACTATTGCATCGGAGAAGGAATCATTTTCTGTATGTATCACTGTGGCTAATGTGCCTTCTAATTCTAAATCATTTAAGATTACTCTATATTCATCTAAATCGAAACCTATTTGTGTTGTGGTTACTAGGTTTACCATTATTTCTCCGGTAAAGGATGCTTTTCTTACAACAAGGTTTCTTAAATAGCCTTCCCTTTTCATTATGTGATAATGAGGAAGACCAACCTTTCTGAAATAAGCTAAGGTTGCCTCTAGGATTTTTCGGAAATCCTCATCTACTATGAGGCAATGAGGTACAGAAAGGATGGAAAAGCTCTGCCCCATAACATGCATGCCTAGGTTTAGCTCTCCTCCTTTTTCCAGATCACCAAAGGTAAATTCCATCTTATTTCTATAGGCCCATTGAGAGGGACTGCCTTCAATACCTAGGTATTCTCCCATGGGTAGCTCTGCCTTTTGAAAGAGTTTTTTCACTTGAAGCGCCTTAAACTCTAGCTGCTTTTCATAGGGTACCTGCTGGCTTATGCAGCCACCACAAAGGTCATAATGAGGGCATGGTGGATCTACTTCATATTCAGCTTTTTCAGTAAGTTCCAAATACCTTACCTCTCCAATGCCCTTTTTATACTTTGAAAGCTTTCCTTTTACAATCTCTCCAGGAAAAGCATTTTTTATATGAAATTGTTGTCCCTCTATTTCTGCCACTCCTATAGATGGAAACTCCATGTCTGTGATTTTTAACTGGATTTCTGTGCCTTTTTTCATATGTTCTCCTTTGTTATTCCTATTAATCTTCCTTGCCGACTCTTAAAAAGAAGAGCTTTTGTCCTATGGTAGCACCAAGCTTTGTCTTGCTGCATATAGGTACATAAAATATTGAGATTGTTATAAAGATTATTAAATATACGCTTATTTTATCCGAAATCCTATAGCCTATAAGCGGAAGTATAAGCTCTCCTAAAAATAATATAATAAAAGATAATGCAGATATAGCTGTTACATCAGCAAAGTTTGAGATTAAAAGCTCCATGAAGGATATTTTCCCCTTGTTATCCTTATCTTTAAGCTCTTGAGTCTCAGATTTTAGAGCATCCTCTTTCTCTTGAGAAGCATCAGCTCCTGCTACATAATCCGATGGATTTTGTTCCATTTCTTCTGTTTTTACCTTATTGATTTCTTCCTCATTTAAAGGCATTTCTTTTTCTTTATCCATTGCTACCTCCTATTTCTCCTCTGCTAATAACTATACTATATTTTATTTATCAAGTAAACAAGGAGGCAAATATTCCATTGCCTCCTGTAATTTGAGCTTAGAAAGCTGGGATTATGCTTCCATCAAACTCTTCTTCTATGAATTTTTTAACTGCTTCTGAGGTTAAGGCTGCGGATAAATCCTTAATCTTCTGGCTATCCTTATCTGCTGTTCTTACAGCCACAACATTAGCATAAGGTGAATCGCTATCTTCTAGGAAAAGTGCATCCTTAAGAGGATTTAGATCTGCTTCTAAAGCATAGTTTGTATTTATTATTGCTCCATCAAGCTCTTCTAATACTCTTGGAAGCTGTGGTGCATCTAGTTCTGTTATTACAAGGTTCTTTGTATTTTCTGTAATATCAAGCTTTGAAGGTGATTCTACATCTTTAAGCTTTATAAGTCCTGCCTTCTCTAAAAGCTTAAGAGCTCTTGCACCATTGCTAGCATCGTTAGGTATTGCTATTTCAGCTCCATCCTTTAAATCCTTAAGATCTGTAATAGCCTTTGAATATAAACCTAAGGGTTCTATATGAACCTTAGCAGTCCAAGTTATATCAAGGTTTTTCTCTTTAGCCATATTCTCTAAGTAAGGTATATGCTGGAAGAAGTTTGCATCCAACTCTCCATCAGCTAATGCTGTATTAGGAAGCACATAGTCATCAAAAACTTTAATGTCAACAGTATAGCCTTTAGCTTCAAGCTCTGGGATTGCTGCTTCAATTATTGCCTTATGGGGGGTAACGCTTGCTCCTATAACTATTTTCTTATCATCCTTAGAATCTCCTCCGGCATTCTTTGAAGAACAGCCGGCAAAGCCTAGGGTTAATGCTGCTGCAAGTACTAGTGATAATATTTTTTTCATATAAATCCCTCCTATTTTTTCTGCTATTTTGTTAGCTTTTTATATATATAATTGCCTAAGGACTGAATCCCCTGGACAAGAACAATCAGTATTATTACAGTATAAACTGTCACTTCAGTTTTAAACCTATAATAGCCATATTTAACTGCTACATCACCAAGTCCTCCGCCTCCTATGGCTCCTGCCATAGCAGAGTAGCTTACCACGCTTATTACAGTAAGAGTTATTCCTAATATTATAGATGGAAAGGCCTCTTTTATCATTACCTTTGTAAGTATTTGAAAATTGCTAGCTCCAAAGGACTTTGCTGCCTCTATAACCCCTGGATTTACCTCTCTTAAAGAGGATTCAATTACTCTAGCAGCAAAGGGTGCTGCCGCTATTGTAAGAGGTACTATGGCTGCAGTAGTTCCAATGGATTTCCCTACTATGGCTTTGGTTATAGGTACTACCGCTACCATAAGTATTATGAATGGAAAGGATCTTAGTATGTTGATTATAAAATCTAAAACCCTGTATACTGAACTATTTGGTTTAAGACCATCTGGAGCGGTGTATGTCAAAATTACAGCAGGTATCATCCCTATAACCACTGCCAATACTGTTGAAACTCCTACCATATATAAGGTTTGAAAAAAGGCTTCAATAATTAAGCTTTTGAATTCCATTTAAAGCACCTCCCAATTCATTGAACTTTCTCTTAGGTAATTTATTACTTTTTCCTCATTTTCCTTAGCTACATTAATAACCAATGTACCTAAAACATCCTCTCTAAACCTCTCAAGCTTTCCCCATACTATTGAAAAGTCAATATCTAAAGCTCTTGCCATAGAAGTTATAAAGGAATTTTCACTAAACTCCTTAGGGAAGAATATTTTAATGTTTACCCCATAATCAGGAAGCACATCTTCTTCACCCAAGAATTTCTTAAGATGATTATTGGGCTGAAGAAAAAGTTCACTGCTTTTACCAATTGCTTTTACTTTTCCATCCTCTAATAAAGCAACTCTTTCGCAGATTTCCTTCACTACCTCCATCTGATGAGTTACCACCACGATGGTTATTCCTAGCTTTCTATTAATATCCTGTAGAAGCTGTAGAATCCCCTTTGTAATACTTGGATCTAAAGCTGAAGTAGCCTCATCGCATAAAAGCACCTTTGGGTTTAAAGCTAAGGCCCTGGCTATGGCAACTCTCTGCTTCTGCCCACCACTTAAGGATTTAGGCTTTACTTTAATCTTATCTGATAATCCAACTAGCTCTAAAAGCTCCCTAACTCTTTTATCAATTTCCCCTTTGCTTTTTCCCCAGGTTTCTAAGGGAAGAGCTACATTATCATAAACATTCTTTCTTTCTAAAAGATTAAAGCTTTGAAAAATCATACCCAAATCCTTACGGAGAGCTCTAAGCTCATTACTCTTAAGGCTTGAGATTTCCTTTCCCATGACCTTAACGGTTCCCTTATTATATGCCTCTAATCCATTTAAACATCTCAATAATGTGGATTTCCCCGCACCACTTCTTCCTATTACTCCGAAGATTTCCCCTTCTTTAATTTCAAAGCTTACATCCTTTAATACTTCTATATCTTGGTACTGCTTATATAATCCCTTTATCTCTATCATTAATCTTCCCCCTAACAAAATAAAAAGGCCGAAGAATAAACCTCGGCTTAGCTCGCTTAAATTTATTCTTATCTCTCAGCATAATGCTGTTGGAATTGGCACCGATGTATTTAACATACCGGTTGCCGGGCTTCATAGGGCCAGTCCCTCCACCTCTCTTGATAAGATCCACTTATTCTTTATTCAGTTGCAATAACATAATTATAATAAGTAAAAGTAAAAAAAGCAATAAAAAATTAAATATTTTTTAATAAGCTCATATTTATATACATTTATTTCTAACATATCAATAATATAACACGCTGAAATTGTTTACTTTGATATTTTCATAATAATTAGATATTCCTAAAAGAATTAAAGTAAGCAAGTTTCTTTTTCATATGTTATAATTTTTTTATGTTCATTTTTTGGGGGTTATTTTATGGGTAAGTTAATTTTTTTATGTATAGCAGGCTTTATTGCAGCCTTTGTAGATGCTGTGGCAGGAGGTGGTGGCCTTATTACAGTACCTGCTTATCTTCTAGCTGGATTTCCGCCACATCTTGCTCTAGGAACAAATAAATTTGCCTCCTCTACAGGCTCCTTTACAAGCTCACTTAAGTTTATAAGAGCTAAGAAGGTGAATTTTGAATTTTTAAAATACGTAGTGCCTGTAACCTTTGTTGGTGCAGTCTTAGGGGTAAAAACTGTGCTTTTAATAGACCAAAGCTTTTTATACCCCATTGTTATGATTCTTATACTCTTTGTGGGACTTTATACACTCTTCTCTAAAAATCTTGGGGTGGAACAGAACTATAAAGGGATGACATCCAAGAGCCTAACCCTTGGACTTATTCTAGGCTTTCTTTTAGGATTTTATGATGGATTTTTTGGTCCAGGCACCGGTTCCTTCATAATATTTGGCCTTATATATATTTTTAAATTAGATTTTGTCCATGCCAGTGGTAATGCTAAAGTCATGAATTTTACCAGCAATTTTGCTT
>JAEXZL010000001.1 GCA_023451395.1 Bacillota bacterium
GGTGTAACCTTTTCCCACTTTAAATACTCTAAGCTTACTTTTATTAAGGCTTATAAAGAGATAGAAAAGCTCGCGGAGTCTTATCCTAAGGTAAAGAAGCTAGGTCACTCTCAATACGTATATATGAGCCTTATTATCCTTACTAATATTTTTGATTCTAGGATTCAGGATGAGGGAGTACAAAGGCTTTTAATAAGTAATATCAGAAGATATTGGTGGGATTTCATAAGCTGCGGAGACCATAAGCTAAAGCATATTCTTGGAGTTCTACTTCTTCTCATAAGTCCAAGACTTTACAGCTTTTTATCCTATAAATTTCATAGAAAAAAATTCCTAAAATAATATACTTATTTTAATTATTTTAAGCTTATAGGTTTTTTTGAGAAGAGAGGAGCTGTATTTAATGGTTGATAATATAATGGTTAGTGTTGCAATGATAACCTATATGCATGAAAAATATATAAGACATGCCCTTGATAGTGTGCTTATGCAGAAGGTTAATTTTCTGTATGAGATCGTAATTGGAGATGATGCCTCTTCTGATGGTACAGTGGAAATTTTAAAGGAATATGCCAAAAGCTTTCCAGATAAATTTAAGCTTATATTGAGAGAAAAGAATGTAGGTATGAACAATAATGCTTATGATGTTTATATAAACTGCACTGGAAGGTATATTGCTGAGCTAGAGGGAGATGATTACTGGCTTGATGAGAATAAGCTCCAAAAGCAGGTGGATTTTTTAGAGAAGAATAGTGATTTTTCCTGTGTGGCTCACAGCTGTTCAATGGTGAATGAAAAGGAGGAAACGCTGATGGAGGTATATTCCTCCTTCTGTACAGAGAAGCTATATTCTTTAAAAATGTATGAGGCTTATAAACTTCCAGGTCAGACGGCAACTTTAATGTATAGGAACATATTTCTCAATAATGAAGAAGCTTACAGCTATTATACAAGTTATCCTGAAACTCCAGGAGATAGAATAATGGCTCTTATTTTATTATCTTTAGGTAAGGTCTACTGCATGCCTGAAGTTATGAGTGCATATAGATATGTAACAAATAAAGGTTCAATTAGCTGGTCAGCGGATAACCTTAGAAATAATAGATGCTATGATGAATATATAAGCCTTTGCGATTTGGAAGATATAGCATGCAAGCATTTAGACTTAAAGATTTCCCTAAAGACCAGAAAAGTAACTGCATATGCCCTGTCGTGGTTAAGAATAATTAAAGAACCAAGAGTAGATAATTTTAAAATAATGAAAAATATACTTTTCTCCTATGACCATAAGTTTAAGATGATTTTTTTTGGTGGAATACGACTCCTTCGAATTATTAGAAGAGAGATAATTGATAAGGCGAGGGAGAGAAGAAGGCTATGATAGGAGAATCCATAAAAAATAAGGTTATAGTCAGTTTTCTTTGGAAGTCTATGGAGAGAGGGGGAGTTCAGCTAACTAACTTCATAATACAGATAATCCTTGCTAGATTACTGCTTCCAGAGGATTATGGAGTAATAGCCATCATAATGATATTTATAGCAATTTCTAATATCTTTATACAGAGCGGCTTTGGTACAGCACTTGTGCAAAAGACCGATCTTAAGGATGAAGACTGCTCCACAGTCTTTTATTTTAACTTACTTGCTGCAGTAATAACTTATTTAATTTTATTTATTTCAGCTCCTTATATAGCAAGCTTTTACAGAATGCCAATTTTAAGCAAGGTTCTGCCTCTTCATGCCATGGTACTCATTTTAAACTCCCTAAATATAGTACAAACATCCCTAATTCAGAGGGAAATGAATTTTAAAAAGTTGTTTTATGTTAGCCTTGGAGGAATAATCTCTCAAGGGATAGTGGGTATAACTATGGCCTACAGTAATTTTGGAGTTTGGAGCCTGGTCTTTGGCCAATTGGCGAATTCTGCTATTGTAACAATACTTTTATGGAAGACGGTTAAGTGGCGACCAGGATTTATATTTTCCTTTAAAAGGCTTAAAATTCTTTTTGCCTTTAGTTCAAAGCTTTTGGCTTCAAGCCTTATTAATACTTTCTACAATAATATATATGCTTTAGCTATAGGGAAGAAATTTAATGGAACAAGCCTTGCTTATTATAATCGTGGGCAGAACGTTCCTAATCTTGTTATAGAAAATGTCAATGGATCAATACAGGGGGTATTATTCCCTGCTATGGCGGCACAGCAGCAGGATAGGGACAGCGTAAAAAGATTACTTAATCGTTCTATAGTATTAAGTTCTTTTTTAATATTTCCTATGATGTTTGGCTTAGCTGCTGTGGCAGAGCCTTTAATTATCATATTGTTAGGAGAGAAATGGCTGCCTTCTGTGGCCTTTATGCAGCTCTTTGCTATAGTTTTTTCCTTATGGCCACTTCATACTGCAAATCTTCAGGCTCTTACTGCCTTAGGTAAAAGTGGTATGTTTTTAAAGCTTGAAATTATTAAGTCACTAATTGGAATAACCCTTCTAATAGTTTTTCTTCCCCATGGACTTATGGCCATAATGTGCGGTTTAGTTTTAGATTCCTTTATCAGTACTTATATTAATACTTATCCCATAAAAGCTCTTTTAAATTATAGCTTTATTCAGCAGTGGAGGGATATACTTCCTTATTTTTTTCTTTCAATACTAATGGGAGCAGTGGTATATAGTTTGAATTTTAGTATGCTCCCTATGGCTTTAATATTTATAATACAGTTGATAACAGGTATTGTAATTTACTTAGGAGGCTCTTATTTTTTAAAACTTGAAGGGGCTTTATATATAAAGAAAGTCTTAGTGGCCTTAATAAAAAATTATGAGGGAAAAAGGTTGAAGGAGAAATTTAAATAATGAATAAAAAAATTTTCGTAACCCGTTCATCAATGCCGCCGGTGGAAGAATATATTGAAATAATTAAACCCTTATGGGATAGTGCATGGTTAACTAACATGGGAAGCTACCACTGCAAGCTGGAAAAGGCCTTAAGAGAATACTTGGATGCTAAAAGGCTATCTCTTTTTGCAAATGGACATCTTGCCTTAGAGCTTACCCTACAGGCAATGAACCTTAAAGGAGAGGTTATAACCACCCCATTTACCTTTGCCTCCACCACTCATGCCATTGTAAGAAATGGCCTTACACCAGTATTTTGTGATATTAATTCGAAGGATTACACCATGGATGCTCATAAGATTGAATCCTTGATAACCTCCAGGACTACTGCTCTGCTTCCGGTCCATGTTTATGGCAATCCCTGCAATATAGAAGAAATAGATAGAATTGCAAAAAAATACTCCTTAAAGGTTATTTATGATGCTGCACATGCCTTTGGAGTAAAGATAGAAGATAGGGGAATAGGCACCTTTGGCGATGCAGCTATGTTTAGCTTCCATGCCACAAAGGTCTTTCATACCATAGAGGGCGGAGCTGTTACCTTTTCTGATCCAAACCTTGCGGAGATTCTCTATGAGCTCAAGAACTTTGGTATTAAGGATGAGGAAATTATTGATGGTATTGGCTCTAATGCAAAAATGAATGAATTTCAAGCCGCTATGGGACTGTGTAATCTTCTTCACCTGGAGGAAGAAGTTGAAAAGAGGAAGAAAGTATATGAAAGATATACACATATATTATCTAGCATTTCTGGATTTAAGCTTATTAAAGAAAATAAGAGGGTTAAATCAAATTATGGCTATTTTCCGGTAGTATTTAATGAAGAGGAGCTGGGATTTTCAAGGGATGACCTTTATCTTAGATTAAGGGAAGAAAATATTTATCCTAGAAAGTATTTCTATCCTCTAACCAATAACTTAAGGTGCTATGAAGGAAGATTCAATAGCGATGACACCCCTGTTGCTAGAGAGATAGCTAATAGTGTGTTAACTTTGCCTTTATATGCTGATTTACCTTTAGAGATGGTTGATAAAATTTGTGATATTATTCTCTCCTTTAAGGATTCAAAATCCAAAAAAGGATAATTTTAAATATATCAAAGCTAATAGGGGGAATCTCAAGATTCCCCCTATTAGCTTTAGCACAGCACTATGATTTTGTAGGGAGTGGTTTGAGGCGGTATGCTCCTTGTAGTAGGTCCATAGATAACAATGAGGTTATGGTTAGCAGGGCTCTGAGTAAAGAACTGGCCATTCCTAAGAACTACTAAGGTGGAAGGGGATAGGTTCAATTGAAGCTGTCTATCACTACTTAAAAGCTGATTATCAAAAAAACTCACCTTAATATTTGGAAAGTGCCTGTTCTTATGCATCACAAGGGCATTAAATTGTGGAGGGAAAATTAAAGGAGCCGGTGCATTACCATCATAGTAGCCTGTTACTCTATCTCCTACAGATACCATTTCTTCGTTTAAAAAGTAGGTTTCTGGAGATACTACGAAATTTACAACACTGCCATTACCATCCTGAACAGAAATCAGCTTATAGCAGCCAAGATTTTCCCCACTTTGGTTTATTAAGAAGTCTTCTATCCTAGTAATTATGCCGCTGAAAGCTAAAAAGTTAATCATTATACCTCCGTATATATTATCATTATTTTTCTACTCTGAGTATAATCTATTCAATTCACTATCTGTATGTTACTCCTTACGGGGAATTTATTAATTCATACTCCTTAAGAAGCTCTGATACTTTTTCTTTAGAATTAAACATGAGAACATCTATAATTGAGAGCCTTGAAATAAAGTTCTCATTAAATTGGGCGTAATGAATATCGTGACTTTTTAAAAAGTTTAATTTAATACCCCTGGCAGAAAATGCTTCTTGTGAATACAGCTGCACTCCGCCTATAGCGTTATAATACTCAAGAGCTCCCATTACTTGGCAGATAGATAGGATTTTATCCTGCCCCCTTAAAGAGTTATCTTTATTTATAGCAGAGGAGAGAAGGATTTCTGTATCTATTGATAAATATTTGCAAACTTCTCTGATAGAATGTTCAAGATATTTGGCTAGATTGCTATCTTCATAATTTATAATGCCTTGGATTATAGGGAAAACCTCTAAATAGTAGGGAGCCTTTTGATAGCAGAGGCTTAAGGTTTTCAAGAAATCATCCTTCCATTTTCTATCCTGAGAAATCTCCACCTCATTTATTAGCTTGTTTTGACTGGCTTCCTTTAGCTGCAGGTTTATTCTTTTAGGATTATCCTTCAATAAAATATAATTTCTATTAATAAAGCTTCTATTAATAAAATTAACATCATCATAGATCACATACTTATCTACGGCATTTATTAATTGCCAGTAGCCTAGATAGGGGAAAAAGTAAGGTTGCATTATTGCAAGCCTCATATTGCTTACCTCTTAAAAAATATTATTAATAAAATATATTAGAAGAGGGCTTTGATTATTCTATTCATCTCCATTTTGAGAAAGCCATTCTTGAGGACTTTCTTCCAATCTCACAGCTTTAAAACCATGAGCTCTTAAAAGTTCAACTGCTTCAACAGATAATAAACAATATCGACCACGACAATAAGCAACTATTTCTTGGTTTCTAGGTAAAGTAGATAAATGTTTTTCTAATTCCTCAATAGGAATTGAATTAGCTCCAGGAATATGCATCATTTCGTATTCTTCCTTTGGCCTTACATCTATTAAAGTTACATTGCCTTTTTTCATTCTTTCAATTAATTCATTCATCTTAATTTGATCCATATTATCTTTAGTTGTATAAATTTCTTCTCTAAGCTTTTTAATTTCAGCTATGCGCTTTTCAGCTAAAAGTTGTAGTGATAATATGAAATTTACTACTGTTTTATCTGCAAGCTTATAGTAAGAGTAAATTCCACGTTTTTCATATTCAACAAGCTTTGACTCAAGAAGAGTTTGTAAATGCTGAGATGTATTTGCAACGCTCATATCTGTTTCGCGAGCAATTGTTTCAACTGTTTTAGAGCCTTGGGCTAAAATATCTAATATTTCAAGCCTTCTAGGACTTGATATAGCCTTTCCAATTCTAGCAAGCTGAGTATAAGCACTATCTTTAAACATCCGAGCTTCTTTATCCATTTAAAATACCCTCCTATTTATTCAATCATTCAATTAATCTATTGACTATTATAACATACGAATGCTATAATTTGAAGTATTAAATATAGAAGTGATTTGAAGTAATGGTTTATTTAGACTATAATACCACTGCTCCTAAAAAGCTAAAAGAAATCCATAATTAATTAGCAAAAAGTAAAAATATTAGATTATACTCATTAAACATGATAACTATAGAAAGACATATTGTTGAAAAACACAAAACAATATGTCTTTATCCTTTACTAAATAGAATCAGTTTGTGAATATAGTTTTACTAGATTTAGTTTATACATAGTTTATGAAAAAGTTGAAAGGAATGAATTAATATGAATGATTTAGAGAAGAAACAAGATAGCATCAAAGTTTATGTGAATTCAACAGAAAAGCAAAAACAACTATACAAAAAAACAATAAATATAGTAATGTTTGCACAAATTTTTGGAGGAGCAGGTCTTGCAGCCGGAGTGACCGTAGGTGCCTTATTAGCACAGCAGATGCTTGGAACAGATAATCTGGCAGGTGTTCCAATGGCTTTATTTACACTTGGATCTGCTGGAGCAGCCATGTTAGTGGGAAGATTTTCACAGAAATTTGGGCGTCGTATTGGACTTAGTATTGGATTTTTAACAGGCGGTTTAGGGGCTGCAGGAATTGTACTTGCAGCAGTATTGAATAATATCCCTTTAATGTTTATTTCATTACTAATTTATGGCTCTGGTACAGCAACTAATCTTCAGGCACGTTATGCTGGTACAGATTTAGCTAGCCCTAAGCAGAGAGCAACGGCAGTTAGTATGGGCATGGTTTCTACAACCTTTGGTGCAGTGGCAGGTCCTAATTTAACTAATGTTATGGGTAACTTCGCTGAATATATTGGAGTACCTAGCCTTGCAGGTCCTTTTATATTAGCAGCACTAGCGTATACTCTTGCAGGATTAGCAATTTTCTTTTTACTAACACCTGATCCACTATTTGTTGCAAATGCAATTGCATACAATGAAAATGAGAATACGGATTATGCTAAAGTGAATGTAGCAAATAATTCATTATCAACTAAAGGTGAAATTAGTATTGGTGCAACAATTATGATTTTAACTCAAATTGTTATGGTTTCAATTATGACTATGACACCAATATATATGAAAAGCCATGGATATGATCTTAAAGAGGTTGGATTAGTAATAGGATTTCATATTGGCTCTATGTATCTCCCTTCATTAATAACAGGAGTTATAGCTGACAAAATAGGAAAAAAATTGATTGTAGCTCTATCAGGTATAACTTTAGTACTTTCTGCTTTAATTGCAGCTCTAGCTCCACCTAGCTCATTAGTGTTATTAATCGTTGCACTTTCATTGCTTGGTTTAGGATGGAACTTAGGTTTGATCAGCGGTACTGCAATTATCGTAGATTCTACTGTACCATCTAACAGAGCAAAAATACAAGGGTCTATTGATGTTTTAATATCTTTATCTGGAGCAGCAAGTGGATTTATTGCAGGGATAGTAGTATCTCATTCTAGTTATATGGCTCTCTCTTTAGGTGGAGGTGTTCTTGCACTTATACTTCTTCCAATTATTATGTGGTCTAATTTTAATAAAAAGACAGAGAGTTAATAGCTCATTTATTATAAAACACCGTGATATTCAATATTAAATTTACGGTTTTTTAATTTTGTAATACAAGCTTCTTCCTTTCATATAAGATTACCCTGATTTCTCTTTTCGATTATAATTGTTCATTGATGTAATTGTATGTAGGTATATGTAAATATATGTAGTTATATATACCTATATGTAAATATATGTAATTATATGATAAAATTTAATTTAAAATTTTAAGTTGACTTTTAAAACCCTTTCTTTTAATATATAAATATGTAATATTCAAAAAATGTAATATATATTTCTTTTACAGAATATATATTGTATATAGTGTTAAAAATCGGATTGAGGGATAAGCATTTTGAGTTTCTAGCTAATGTATCTATAAAACAATACGAGCTGTTAACGTTTAATATCTCTGTAAAAGAGAGGTGAGTTTGTATTGATAGTTATCAAAAAAATTTATAACAATAACATCGCTTTAGTAGACAGCAGTGGTATTACTAAAATTGCCACAGGAGCGGGGATTGCTTTTAAAAAGAAAATCGGTGATTTTATTATTGAAGATCAAATAGAGGAGCAGTTTATCTTAGAAAAGGACATACAGATAAATAGCTATGAAGATATTTTCAATAATATTAGTCCTGAGATTTTTGAGGTAATAAACAAAGCAATAAATTATGCTTCTCAGGCCTTAGAAGTTGATTTTAACAGTACAAGTAAGCTGGCAATGATTGACCATATCTATTATGCAATTAAGAGGTATGAGGAAGGGAACCCCATAAAAAACATTCTTTTATGGGAGCTTAAAAGATTATATAAACGAGAATACATGGTGGCAAAAAAATGTATTGATATTATTAATAAGAATCTTAATGTGGCCTTAAGTGATGATGAATGTGGATTTATAACCCTTCATTTCATAAATGTTACCTACAGTGAGGCTGAAAGAAACCATGCGGTGATTGAGGCTGAGGTCATTAACGATATTCTCAATATAATCAAAAATCATTACAGGATATCTTTAGATAGGGAAAGCGAAAAAATAAATCGTTTAGTAACCCATATTAGATACTTTGTAAGAAAGATTGCCAGTAAGGAAGTAACTAAAAGCAAAAACAGCTATTTATACAATTATTATAGGAAGATGCATGAGGATGCCTATTCCTGTACTAAAAAAATTGAAAGTTATGTTAAGGAAAAGCTTAATTTTCAAATGAATGATGATGAACTATTATATTTTATTATTCACTTAGTAAATTTAATTTAATAAAATTTGGATTGTTACCGTTATGGGCAAGACCTAATCTCCTTTAACAATAATGTTAAAGGAGTTAGGTCTTTTATTTTTTAATATAACATTAGCTATAATTGGCAAACCTCAAACCCGATTGATATATAATTTTTCAAAATGAAAGGAGTAATAATATTATGATGAAGTATTTTCAAAAGCTAGGTAAGGCACTTATGCTACCTGTTGCAGTTCTTCCTGTAGCTGCAATTATGATGGGTATAGGCTATGCTCTTGCTCCAGAAACAATGCAAGGTGGAGATATTACAGGAGTAATAGGCTTCCTTGGACTCTTTTTAGTTAAAACAGGAGCCGCAGTTATAGATTATTTACCAATGCTTTTTGCTGTGGGTGTAGCCATTGGCTTATCCGATGATCAGCATGGCTCTGCAGGTCTTGCAGGCTTAGTAGCCTACCTTACAGTAACTACCTTATTATCAGAAGGGGTTGTTACAACAATAAATCCAGACATGGCACCAGAGAAGCTTTTAGCCTTCCAAAAGGTTGCAAATGCATTTATAGGTATTATTTCAGGTGTTAGTGCAAGTGTTTGTTATAATAAGTTCAAAAATGTTAACCTTCCAGTTGCTTTATCCTTCTTTAGCGGTAAGCGTGCTGTTCCTATAGTAACTTCCTTCTTAATGGTTGCTGAGTCTGCAATTCTCTACTTTATATGGCCAGTTGTATTTACAGCACTTATATCCTTTGGTCAGGCTATTATGGGCTTAGAGGCAGTTGGAGCAGGTATTTATGCTTTCTTTAACCGTTTATTAATTCCTACTGGTCTTCATCATGCATTAAATGCAGTTTTCTGGTTTGATATTGCTGGAATTGCTGACATTAATAAATTCTGGGGCTTTGCAGAAGGCGGAATTAAAGGAATTACTGGTATGTATCAGGCAGGTTTCTTCCCAGTTATGATGTTTGGTTTGCCAGCAGCAGCATTAGCTATGTACCATACTGCTAAAGATAACAAGAAAAAGACTGCAGCAGGAATCCTTCTTGCAGGTGCTGTAGCTTCCTTTGTATCCGGTGTTACAGAGCCATTAGAATTTGCATTTATGTTCTTAGCTCCAGGACTTTACTTAATCCATGCATTACTAACAGGTATCTCCGTATTTATAGCAGCTACCTTCCATTGGACAGCAGGCTTCTGCTTTAGTGCTGGTGCCACTGACTTTATATTCAGCTCCAGACTTCCAATGGCAAATAAACCTTATATGCTTCTGCTTTTAGGCTTAGTGTTTGCTGTACTTTACTACGTTATCTTCCGTTTTGCAATTGTAAAATTCAATCTAAAGACTCCAGGAAGAGAAGATGATGAAGTTAGCGAAGAGGAAATGCATACTTCCTTATCAAGCAATAACTATACTGAGGTTGCTAAGACAATTCTTGAGGGCTTAGGCGGAAAAGAAAATATAGCTACTTTAGATAACTGTATAACAAGACTAAGAATAGAAGTTAAGGATATGCTTAAGGTAAGCGATAAAAAGATTAAATCAGCTGGTGTTGCAGGAGTAATGAAGCCAGGCAAGACCTCAGTTCAGGTAATTGTGGGAACTCAGGTTCAGTTTGTTGCTGATGAAATGAAAAAGCTAATTAAATAATCTTAAAATAATTTAAAAAGCGAGATCTTAGGGTCTCGCTTTTTTACTTAGCTCTTGTAAATAGATAGATAGGAAATGCTAACATAAAAGTTATAGCTTTAGATCCCCTTCTTTAATCCATCCAACTCTTCTTAATAGATTTCCAAAGATGGGTGTGAGAACTGCGGGCAAAAGGAAGCTTATCATTAGTAAGCCTGTCCAATCCATTAGAGTAATTGAAGCCTTGGCTCCTTTAGCAATATCATTAATCCAACCAGTATAAACTCCGATCTGTCCCACAAGACCACAGGTACCCATGCCGGAGGAAATGGCAGCACCATTCATTTGGAGCTTAAATACCACCGTAGCTATGGGGCCTGTTATGGCAGAGACAATAATGGGTGGGAGCCAAATCCTTGGGTTCTTCACTATGTTTCCCATCTGAAGCATGCTGGTTCCTAATCCTTGAGAAAGGAGGCCTCCCCAGCGGTTTTCCTTAAAGCTCATTACTGCAAAGCCTACCATTTGTGCACAGCAGCCTGCTACAGCAGCTCCTCCAGCTAAACCAGTAAGACTCAAGGCTGCACAAATAGCAGCACTACTTATGGGAAGCGTTAGAGCTATTCCAACTACCACAGATACTATTATACCCATTAGGAAGGGTTGTAAATCTGTAGCCCACATAATAAGCTGTCCTACGGAACTGGCAGCTGAGCCTATAGCTGGAGCCCACCAGGAGGATAATAAAACACCAATAAAAATAGTTATAAAGGGTGTAACAATTATATCCACCTTTGTCTCCTGAGATATGGCTTTACCTGCTTCAGCAGCAAAGATCGTAACCACCAGAACTGCTAAAGGGCCTCCCGCTCCTCCTAAGGTGTTAGCAGCGCTACCTACAGCAATAAGTGAAAAAAGTACCAGAGGTGGAGCTTGAAGGGCATAACCAATGGAGATTGCCATTGCCGGTCCTGCCACACTCTTGGCATAGGTTCCCACTGTTATTAGAAAGTCAATCTTAAGCTGCTCTCCTAAGGTAGAGATTATTGTTCCTATAAGAAGAGAAGCAAAAAGCCCTTGAGCCATAGCTCCCAAGGCATCTATTCCATATCTCTTGGCAGAAAAAATTATATTTTTCTTTTTCAAAAATTCTTTAATTGTGTTATTCACATTCATTCTCAAAGTCTTTTTCCCCCTTGTGTATTTACACCTGTATTGTCACCTACTGTTGACAATATAGCACAGATTATGACAAAAATCAATTATAGGTATACAAGGAGTGACTAGCTTTCAAGAATTTCTTTGCGTTTTTCTTCATAAACATAATGAACAAAACCATCTGAGATTACTCCAGATGGCTTGATATAAGTACTAGATTATTGAATTATTTTATTAAATGAGCAATATAATAACCGCTTTTATAACCAAGTATAAGTGCCAGGCGAATAAAAGATATAGTGAATATCCCAGCCATAATACCGGTAATAAGCCTTCTTAAATTATTGCTTTTCCAATAATTTAAAAGCTGAAGACCTCCATCTATAGCTATTGGAATGATTAAAGCTATTTCAAATAAAATATGTGTTTTTTTAAAGAAGAATACATAGACAAAACCGAGAAAGTAGCCAATAAGTATTCCAGTGCATCTTGCACATATAGGAAACTGCTTACCCTTATAATGAAAGGATCTTTCAGGAAGCCTATGGCATAAAAATATGTAATGCAGTATTTTATTCATTTTTTTAAGAAGTTATCTTATAGGTTTGCGGCAAGGCTGAATACAAAGGCAAGAATATAGCCTACAATCCATACAACAATACCAGCTATCATCCATTTGCATACTAACTTTGCAGACTTAGGTTTTTCATCCTTCCATAAGAAATATAGTATTAGTCCAACTATCGGAAAGCAGCAGGAAGCAGCACCGGCAATATGAGATGGATTATCTAAAGTATTTTTATCTTCTTCTTTCACCCTTACTCCACAGGAAGGACATAATTCTGCTCTATCGTCCATAGAGTTCCCGCAATTCTTACAATACATAATAATACCCCCAATCATAGTTATATTATTATTATATTTGGTTGTTTACAATTTATCAATATTTTTCTATTGCTTGATATTTTTGGAGAAAAGTAAAAGAGTAATATCTTATAGAGCTTGTTTTTAACTTAGGGGCTTTTCTAAGGACCCAAAAAATTTACAATTTAGTTGTGAATTAATACTAAAAATTCCTTGTTATATAACCTTGGCTAGCGTAAAATTAGTGTTATCAAATATTTATGTGCAGAGTAGGAAATATGCGTAAAGTGCCTAGGGATAGGAGGTCGCCCTTGGACGAAAAATGCTCAGTCATTTGCGATGTGTTTCCGCTGCCGCTGCCACAAAGGGAAACCTTCTTTATGTGGTAAATTATAAGGAGGTATTTTTTATGAAAATTTTTAACAAAGGTTTTGGAACCAGAGATATGGTTCTGGTAAGTATGTTTATAGCCCTAACTATAGTCCTAGAGAGAAGCCTCTCTATTCAGACACCTATAGTTAGGATAGGTTTTGCTTTCATACCCATTGCCAGTATGGCAATGCTATATGGGCCTGTTGTTGGAGGAGTTGGAGCTGCTATTGCTGATTTTATAGGTATAAATCTATTTCCAGTTGGAGGAGGGTTCTTCCCTGGGTTTACCCTTACAGCCTTTCTTACAGGAGTGGTTTATGGGATTTTCTTGCATAATAGAAAAAAAAGCTTCATTAATATAAGCATCGCTGTAGTAATAGTAACATTTCTTTTAAACTTAGGATTAGATACATTTTGGCTTTATATGACTATGAACATGGGAGTTGCATCCCTAATTCCTAGCAGAGCTATTAAGGCATTAGTTATGACACCGGTGCAAATAGCTACTATAAGTCTTATATGGAACCAAATATTCTGTAGACTGCCCTTTAGTATTAAATCAAGTCTTTCTATTAATTGTGAAAGATAGGTCGATTTTATGAAAAGAGCAGAATCTGTAAGTTATAATAATGCACAAGCAATTGAGTTTATAAATAGCAGAAAAGGTCTGGGGATTAAACCGGGTCTTGCTTCCATAGAGAACCTCCTAAACTCTATGGGGAATCCACAAGATAAGTTAAAGTATATACATGTAGCTGGCACAAATGGTAAGGGGTCTACCGCTGCTTTTATAAGCGCTATACTAATGGAGTCAGGCTATAAGGTGGGGGTGTATAACTCTCCCTATATACATAGAATTAATGAAATAGTTAGAGTTAACGAGGAAGAAATATCAGAGGACGAGCTTACAAAGATTACAGAAGATATTAAATATATGGTGGACCTTTTGGATAGTAAGGGAGAATATTCACCTACAGAGTTTGAAATAATAACAGCTATAGCATTTCAGCATTTTTTAAGCAAGAGCTGCGATATTGTGGTTTTAGAGGTAGGAATGGGTGGACGACTTGATGCCACTAACGTTATAAATGCTCCTGAGGTTGCTGTGATTACCCCTATAGGCTTAGATCATATGAGCTTTTTAGGAGATACTATAGATAAGATTGCCTTTGAAAAGGCAGGAATAATAAAAGAAAGCTCCATTGCAGTAACCATTCCTCAAGAGGCTTCAGCCCAAAGGGTTATAGAGGATTCCTGCACAAAAAGAGGAGTGGAGCTTTTGCTGGTTAATCCTTTAGAAGTAATTCTAGTGGATAAGAACTATAAGGGGCAATGCTTTGATTTTCAAGGTTATAAAAATTTAAAGATTACCCTTTTAGGGAGTCATCAAAGGGAAAATGCTGCTTTAGCTATAAAATCAATTGAAGCCTTGAGATTAAAAGGTTATAAAATATCAGAAGAAGCAGTATATCAGGGACTTTTAAAGACTAAATGGCCTGGTAGATTTGAACTTCTAAGAGAAGAGCCTATTTTTATAAGAGATGGTGCCCACAACGATCAAGGAGTTAAGGCTCTGGCTAATAGCCTCAAGGATTATTTCCCAGGAAAAAGGGTTACCTTTATTATGGGAGTTTTAGCTGATAAAAGCTATGATTCAATGCTACAGCTAATATCGCCCTTAGCTGACCAGTTAATACTTGTTACTCCGGATAATCCTAGAGCACTTAAGGCAGAGGAGCTTTCAAAATATGCAAAGCCATACTGTTCAAATATATATGTAGCAGATAATATATATCAGGGAGTAAACTATGCTTTAGAGCATTCCAAAAAAGAAGACGTAATCTGTGCTTTTGGCTCTTTATACTTTATTGAGGATATCAGGCTTTAGACTAAGGAGAGATAATGTGGATAAAAGAAAAATCATTTTAGATTGTGACCCTGGGCATGATGATGCTGTAGCTATAATGATGGCTGCAAAGCACCCAAAGCTAGAGCTTTTAGGGATAACTGTAATAGCAGGTAATCAGACAATAGAGAAAACAACAAGAAATGCCTTGAATATCTGCCAGAAGCTTAAGATAGATGTTCCTGTTTGTGCTGGCTGTGCGAGGCCTTTAGTTAAAGAAAGATCCACTTTTGCTGATGAAATTCATGGAGAGACAGGCTTAGATGGCCCGATTTTTCATGAACTGACAAAAGCACAAGACTCCCGTCATGGAGTAAATTTTATAATTGAAACTTTAATGGAATCTCAAGGGGATATAACCTTAGTTCCTACAGGTCCCCTAACGAACATAGCTATGGCTATGAGACTGGAGCCTAGAATCATTCCTAAAATTAAAGAAATTGTTCTTATGGGAGGCAGCTATCAGCTTGGAAATGTGACCCCGGCGGCGGAGTTTAATATTTATGTAGATGCTGAGGCCGCTCATATAG
>JAEXZL010000120.1 GCA_023451395.1 Bacillota bacterium
GGAGGAGTTCCCGAGCGGCCAAAGGGGGCAGACTGTAAATCTGTTGGTAGTACCTTCAGTGGTTCGAATCCACTCTCCTCCACCAAGTAAAAGACATCTATCTTGATGTCTTTTACTTCTTAAAAAATGAATATGTGCTCTTATCAAGAGAGGTGGAGGGACAGGGCCCTATGAAACCCGGCAACCAGTGAATAATCACTAAGGTGCCAATTCCTGCAGTATTATTCTGCAAGATAAGAGGAGTTGTAAGTTAACCTCTTCTTATTTAAGGGGTTTTTTTTATTTATCATAAGAAGGGAGTGAAAAGTTTTTGATTTAATCAAAAACAAATTGATATGAAAAGATTATTTACTTCTGAATCAGTAACTGAAGGACATCCAGATAAAATCTGTGATCAGATTTCCGATGGAGTTTTAGATGCAATCTTAGCTCAAGATCCTAAGGCTAGAGTAGCCTGTGAAACTGCAGTAACCACTGGAATGGTGCTTGTTATGGGTGAGATAACAACTAATTGTTATGTAGATATCCCTAAAGTTGTTAGAGAGACTATAAGAGAAATAGGTTATGATAGAGCTAAATACGGCTTCGACTGTGATACTTGCTCAGTTTTAACATCTATTGATGAACAATCTGAGGATATTGCAATGGGAGTGGATGAAGCTCTAGAATCAAGGAAGGGTGAAATTAACAAGGATGATGCTATAGGAGCGGGAGATCAAGGAATGATGTTTGGCTTTGCCTCCAACGAAACAGAGGAATATATGCCTCTTCCAATAGCAATGGCACACAAGCTATCCAAAAGACTTTCTGAAGTTAGAAAAAATGGCACTTTATCATATCTTAGACCAGATGGAAAAACACAGGTGACAGTAGAATATGATGATAATAAGCCAGTTAGAATCGATGCTATAGTAATATCCTCTCAACACGGACCTGAGGTTACTCAGGAGCAAATCCAAGAGGATATAATTGAGCATGTTATTAAGGCTGTTGTTCCTTCTGAGCTTTTAGATGATGCTACAAAGTATTATATAAATCCAACAGGAAGATTTGTGGTTGGAGGACCTCAAGGGGACTCTGGTCTTACAGGAAGAAAAATCATAGTAGATACCTATGGTGGTTATGGACGACATGGTGGTGGAGCATTCTCTGGCAAGGATCCAACAAAGGTTGATAGATCCGCTGCTTATGCTGCAAGATGGGTTGCTAAAAACCTAGTAGCTGCTGGAGTTGCAGATAAGCTTGAAATAGAGCTTGCTTATGCCATTGGAGTAGCAAAACCTGTATCTATTGAGGTAGATACCTTTGGAACAGGAAAGATAACTGAGGATAAAATCATTGAAATAATTGATAAGGTATTTGATTTAAGACCTGCTGCTATTATTCGTCAGTTAGATCTTAGAAGACCAATCTTCAAGCAGACCGCTGCCTATGGACACTTTGGAAGAAATGATCTTAATCTTCCTTGGGAACAGCTTAATAAGGTAGAGGAAATCAAAAAGTATTTATAGAATTAAATTAAAGTAAAGGTATAGCCGAAGGCTATACCTTTTTTATTGAAAGAAATAAGTATTATATAGATGATAAAATAAATTGACCTCAATAGAAAAAAGTATAAAATTTACATAAAATACAATATAATAGAATAATTAGTGCTATGAAAAAATGGAGGGGTATTATGAGTAAAAAGCGAGGAATTAGAGTGTGTATTTTTATTTCATTATTATGCTTATTTCTTACGATACCTGCATATGCTATCACAGAAGTACCTGAACAGGTAAAAAAGCAGGCAGAGGAATATTTAAAGGGTTATGAGGAATACTTTGAAGCTGATGGTGCTAATTTTAATTTAGATAAGGATGACATAATAAAGGATAATCTAGAGCTTGGAGAGGTTTATAAAAATAATAAGCTGGAGCTTATAGAGAGCAGCTCTTCTTCTTTTCTTGAAGATGAAAAATATTTAGCTACCATAAGGCTAAAAGATTCTAAGAAACCCATTGCTACAGCTACAATAATGAAGCTTGATGGAAAGTGGCAGATAATTGCCTTTAATAGCTATAATCTTTTAGATGAAGAAATAGAAAAATATAAAAAGGAAAAGAATACTGATGACATAGTCCTAATATTTGATGATGCTAGAGGAATAAATGCAATCACCTCTAAGAAGGATAGTGAAAATATTAAAATCTTAGACAGTAGAAGCAGTTTATCTCTAGGGAAGGATAAATATATAAAAGCTAAGGAGCTAAAGAGTAAAATCAATAGTGTAAATAATTCTGGAACAGGAGAAATAAAGGGCTCCTCCTCAGGTGTTGTAGGCAATGCAAAGGGAATGATAATTTTGCTAGCTATATTTGCAGTGCTGATATCTTCCTATAAGTTATATGATATAAAAAACCATAGAAACAGAACCTAGCAGAGGAATTTTTAAAATATAATAACCCAGGAAAAGTATAACCTTTCCTGGGTTTCTTGTATCTTATTTTACTATTTTTCCATTAACTATTACCTTTTGAATGTTTATATCCTCATCAAAAAGTATTAAATCTGCATCATAGCCTTCTTTTATAAGACCTTTTCTATCCTCTACGTTGCAGTGAATAGCAGCGTTATAAGTAGCCATTCTTACAATTTCATTTAAAGGGTAGTTAGTGTTATTCTTAACATTTTTCACTGCCTTGTCAAGAGTTAAAACTGAACCAGCTAAGGCACCATTTTCAAGTCTTGCAGCACCATTAGAAACTATTACCTTCTGGCCTCCTAAGGAATAATCTCCATCAGGCATTGAGCAAGCCATCATGGCATCAGATACAAGAAGCATCTTGTCTGTTCCCTTTTGCTTATAAGCAACTCTAAGGGATGGATAAGCAATGTGTATTCCATCTGATATAGTTTCAGTGGTAATTTCACTATCAAAAATTGCTCCTACTACTCCTGGATCTCTATGGTGAAGAGGAGTCATGGCATTATAGAGATGAGTAGCATGACAGACACCACAGCTTATTCCTTCCATAGCCTCTGAATAGGTTGCTTTTGTATGCCCCATGGAAGCCCTTATTCCCTTATCTTTAAGGTAGGAAATAAGCTCCTTAGCTCCATCTACCTCTGGAGCAAGAGTAACGCTTACTACAGCATCCTCATATTCTCCTGCCATATATTTAAAAGCCTCAACAGAAGGGGAAGCTACATATTTAGGATTTTGAGCCCCTATCATAGCACTGTTTATAAAGGGACCTTCCATATGAACACCTAGTACATTAGCACCTTCGGTACCACTGATTTTAGCTTCTGCTATTGCTTTAACTGCTTTTTTTACTTCATCCTTATCCACTGTCATAGTAGTGGGGGTAAAGGAGGTTGTTCCATGGTTTGCTATGGCTTTAGCAATGGTATTTAATGCATCAAAGCTACCTTCCATAGTATCTCTTCCACCAGCACCATGGATGTGAACATCAATAAATCCTGGAGCAAGATAAGCTCCCTTAGCATCTATTACATGCTCATCCTGAGCAGATTCGGGATTAATTGCAGTGATTTTTCCTTCTTCAACTCTAACTGAGCCCTCTTGTATACTTTCAAGAAAAATTATTTTTGCATTTTTTATTAACATAAATATCAACTCCTAATGCTTTCGTAAATAAGTAGTTAGTTTAAAATTTATATTGTTGTCTATAAATTATATATATACTATTATGTTATAATAATGTTAATTTGTAAAGTTGACAGCACTAAAGTTATATGAACAGATTAAGAAATTTAGGAGAGATTTCATGGAGCAAATTAAGGGACTCATTGAAGATATAATCTATAAAAATGAAGAAAATGGTTATACCATAGCCAAATTGGATGATTCTAAGGACAGCATAACAATAGTAGGTTATATACCCTATGTGGTAGAAGGTACCAATGTGCTTCTTACAGGGGAGTGGGTAAAGCACCCTCAGTTTGGCGATCAGTTTAAGATTGAATCCTGTGAAGAAATAAGACCAACTACTAAATCCGGTATAGAAAAATATCTCTCCTCAGGCCTTATTCTTGGTATTGGACCGGTTACCGCAAAAAAAATAGTAGATAAATTTGGAGAAGAAACCTTAGAGGTGCTTGATAAGAATATAGAGAGACTTAGAGAAATAGAAGGAATAGGCTCTAAAAAAATAGATACTATAAAGGAGTCCTATGAAAAGCAGAGAGAAGTTCAAAATATAATGATATTTCTTCAAAGCTATGGTGTATCACCAAATCAGTGTATGAAGATATATAAGCGTTTTGGAAGTGCTTCCATAGACAGGGTAAAAAATAATCCCTATATACTTACTGAAGAGATATCTGGAATTGGCTTTATTACAGCTGATAAGATTGCTAAAAATTTAGGGATAAAAAGCGATTCTCCCTTTAGGATTCAAAGCGGCATCAAATATTCTATTAATGAATTTTGTGCTGAGGGAAATACCTATATACCACATAAAAGATTAATACAAGATGCTTATAAGCTTTTACTTGTAGACAGAGACCTTATAGATGAAGGGATACATACTGCTGCTGCAGAGGGTAAAATAATTATTGAAATGATAAATGGAGAAAAGTCTGTTTTTAATCTACCTTATTATTATTGTGAGCTAGGTATTACAAAAAATCTTTTAAGTCTTGCATTAGTTAAGTATCCACCAATAGATACTAGTGTTGAGGATGAAATAATTGCTTTTGAAAAAGAAAATAAGGTAACCTTTGCCCCCTCTCAAAAGGAAGCTATTAAGGGTGCAGTAGAATTTGGAGTGGAGGTAATAACCGGGGGGCCTGGAACAGGAAAAACAACAATAATTAAGTGCATACTTGATATATTTGAAAAATGTGGTATGAAGGTTGTTATGGGAGCACCTACAGGAAGAGCAGCAAAGCGTATGAGTGAATCTACAGGAAGAGAAGCTAAAACTATACATAGACTATTGGAGATGGGAATTTCTGATGATAATCTTTCTATGTTTTCTAAGGATGAGGACTCTCCATTAGATTGTGACGTAATAATAGTTGATGAGGCTTCTATGATAGATGTTCTCTTAATGAATAATCTTCTTAAGGCTATTAGACCTGGCACAAGAATTGTTATAGTTGGTGATGTAGATCAGCTTCCTTCTGTAGGTCCAGGAAATGTTTTAAAGGATATAATAAATAGTAGCTGTGCTCCGGTTATCAGACTTAAGGAAATTTTTAGACAGGGTAAGGAAAGCCTTATAACAATTAATGCGCATAGAATAAATGAAGGAGTTATGCCTATTTTAAATGGGAGAGATAAGGACTTCTTTTTTATAAATGAAGAAAACCCTGCAATGATATTAAATGTGCTTTTAGACCTTATCTATAGAAGACTTCCAAAATTTAATGAAAGTTGGGATAAACTAAAGGATATGCAAATTTTATCACCAATGAAAAAGGGTAATTTAGGGGTTTTAAATTTAAATACCAAGCTTCAAGAAATTTTAAATCCTTATAAAGAGAATAAACCTGAAAAAAATTATAGGAATACTATCTTTAGGGTAGGAGATAAGGTAATGCAGACAAAAAATAATTATTCTCTAAAATGGGATAGAATAGCTGGTAGTGGGGAGAATGAAGGAGTAGGGGTATTTAATGGAGATATTGGGGTTATTGAGTACGTGGATGAAGATCAGGATAGAATAACAGTAGTATTTGATGAAGAAAGAAAAGTCATTTATGATAATATTTACTTAGATGAGCTGGAGCTTGCTTATGCTATTACTATTCATAAGAGTCAGGGAAGTGAGTTTCCAGTGGTTATTATACCGGCATTTATGGGATCACCTTTCTTGATGAACAGAAATCTTCTTTACACTGCCATTACTAGGGCTAGACAGTTTGTGGTTATAGTAGGGTCTATTAAGGCACTGAAGTTCATGGTGGAAAATAACAGAAGTTTTGAGAGATTTTCTTCTTTAGAATGGAGGATTACTTCTGTTTTAGACAGTGGAATAGTAGCCAAAAAATAATGGGGGTATAAAAATTGGGTACTGATAATAAAGAGGACTACTTATTAAATTATTCTTATAAAGCTATAGAGAGTTGGTGGGAGGAGTCAGGGAATCCTGTTTTGAACGTGGTAACAACTCCTTATAACACAACTCTTATTTTTTCAAGCTTAATAGAAAAGCTACTTAATAGTAATAAAAAAATATTATTTATTACTAATGAAGAAGAAAAGAACAATTCTCTTCTTAAATATATTAGAAGAGATTTAAAATTTAAAAATTATAGCTATTTTAAGAAGGGAAACACTGATATTAATGCAAACATTATATTTGTAAGTCATGAGGATGCAATATATTTTAAGAATAATTATGATCTTATATTATATGATAATATAAGCTGTTACTCTTCCTATACAAAGCTTGAAATTAGTGAATTGTTAAATTTTCTTTATAAATCCGCATTAAAGATAATAACTTATTCTGCAGAGGTGATTTTCTTAAACTCTCCTATTTTTGATGCTCCATGGATAAATGGAAGTTATCCTTTTCGTGAGCCAAGAATTTTAACTACAAGAATAGATTTGAGAAGAGACATACCGTATCTAATGTATGACTATCTAAGCTGGTTTTCAAAATTAAAACGCAAGGTAATAATATATACACCGGATGAGGAAACCTCCGATAGGGTTTATTCCTATCTTATGACTTTAAAAGATAACCTGCAAACTCTCGTGCATAACCTTAAAGCTTTAGCAAGGGATAAGAATGTTGAATATCTTCTTCAGGCAAAAGATCAATCACTGATTATTGTTACGTGTAACTATGAAGATACTATAAGGGATATGCAAAACATTGATATAGTGGTTTTTGGTTCAGATAATTCCTCCTTTGATTGTAAGAAGCTAGTATTTTTCTGTGGCAAAGCTTCATTATACAATAAGATAGGACAGGGTGAAGTACTGTTGATTTCCAATGAGGTTACTGGGGAGATGGAAAAAGCAAAAGAACTGACCAGGAGGTTTAATAAGTTAGCATGGGAAAGAGGCTTTTTCAGCTAGGTATAAAGGTTCTAGGTCTATTATCAGAGGTCATATATCCCTTTAAAGAGGAATGCATAAGCTGCGGAGAATATAGCAGTGAATTTTTATGTAAGTGCTGTAGCTTAAAGCTTGTAAGGCTTCAAGATAGCTATCAAATCAAAGGTTCTGAAGGTGATAAGTTCCAAGTATATAGTATATCCTATTATTCCTCGGTGATGAAAAAGCTTATACTGGAATTTAAGTATAAAAAAAACTTTTTTGCATTAGAGCTCTTAACTGAGCTTTTGCGAGATTTTATACTTACAAAAAAATTAACCTTTGATTATATCACTTATGTACCTGCAAGCAGGAAGACTTTAAAAAAGCGAGGCTTTAACCAAAGTAGGCTTTTGGCCCATAGTACGGCAAAAGAATTAGGCTGTGAAGCCATTGAGCTTTTACAAAAGTTTAGAGAAACTAAGGAGCAGAAAAAACTTAATACTGAGGAAAGATGGAATAACCTTAAGGAGGCCTTCAAAACTTTAAATAAAAGAGATATAGAGGGTAAGCGGCTGCTGCTTATAGATGATGTGGTAACTACCGGTGCAACAGTTTGGCATTGTAGGGATGAGTTATTAAAATCTGGTGCCTTGGAGGTTTTAGTATTGACCTTGGCCAAAAGTAATGTATAATATATATTGCTAGGTCTGTGGTTGAAAGTCGATGCCAGTCGCAGGCAAAACGATCCACGTAAGTTAAACAAAGTTTTAATGAGCATGGTGCGGCTTAGAAGTAAGTCCTGCCAGATATATACTGAGAGGGCTAGTAGTGAGAGGATAATCCCGGGTAGCGAAAGTCCCAGCAGGCGAGTGTGGGGTCAAAGATCAGGTCAGCTAGCTAAAAAAAGGTATAAGCCAATGGCTTATACCTTTTTTTACTTCCACATATAATTATACTATTATTTTTGTAAAAAATCAAAGGGTAAAGAACACAAAAGAATGGTAATAATAAGAGGCAAGCTAAGAAAGTAGAGGATAAATTAATTAAATAATCTGTTAATTGGCTTATATATAGTTGTTATGAAGAGAATAAAAAGGTAATATAATTATATAACAATTAACTTTGAAGAGCCAAAGATCCTTTAAAGTTTGGAAGGAGCTGGATTAAATGAGAGTGACAGTAATAGCAAAAAACATTCAGTTAACTAATGCACTTAAGGAGGTTGTTGAAAAGAAGATTTCAAAGCTATCTAAATACTTCAGCAAAGAAGTAGAAGCTAAGGCAACATTAAGTGTTCAGAAGAATAGACAGATAATCGAGGTTGTAATTCCTTTCAACGGAGTGATACTAAGAGGCGAAGAAGCCACAGATGATATGTACAGATCCCTAGACTTAGTAGAGGAGAAGTTAGAAAGACAAATTAGAAAACAAAAGACTAAACTAGAAAGAAGATATTCAGGAGATTCCTTAAGATTTTCCGCTATAGAAAATGTGGATGATTCTAATTTTGAGGATGAGGAAGAAGCTCAAATAGTTAAGACAAAAAGATTTGCAATAAAGCCCATGAATGAAGATGAAGCTGTTCTTCAAATGGAGCTTTTAGGACATAGCTTCTTTGTTTTCTCTAATGCAGAAACTGGAGATGTAAATGTGGTTTATAAGAGAAAAGATGGTAACTACGGCTTAATTGAACCAGAATATTAAAGCAATGATAACGAACCCCCTTCCATATGGATGGGGGTTTAATTATGTTTTTCTATACAATGATGTTTTCAATTGTATTATGTGTTGAAATAATTTAGAATAAAGTGTTATAATCTAAGTTGATTATAAAAAATTAACATATCGAGAGGAAAATAATATGGGATTATTAAATAAAATATTCGGAACCTATAGTGAAAGAGAAGTTAAAAGAATACTTCCTTTAGTAGATAAAATTGATGCTTTAGATGAAAAAATGCAATCCTTAAGTGATGAAGAGCTTAAAGCAAAGACACAAGAATTTAAAGAAAGACTAAGCAATGGTGAAGCACTTGATAATATACTTCCAGAAGCTTTTGCAGTTGTTAGAGAAGCATCTATGAGGGTTATTGGGCAAAAGCCTTATCGGGAGCAGCTCATAGGAGGTATAGTTCTTCATCAGGGTAGAATTTCAGAAATGAAAACTGGTGAAGGTAAAACTTTGACAGCTACACTAACTGCATATCTCAATGCTCTAACAGGTAAAGGAGTACATATAGTAACAGTAAATGACTACCTTGCCAACAGAGATAAAGAGTGGATGGGACAAATTCATGAATTTTTAGGATTAACTACTGGGGTTATTCTTCATAGCTTAAACAATGAAGAAAGAAGAGCTGCTTATGGCGCTGATATAACTTATGGAACTAATAATGAATTTGGTTTTGATTATCTTAGAGATAACATGGTTATATATAAAAATGAAATGGTTCAGAGAGAGCTTAGCTTTGCAATAGTGGATGAGGTGGATTCCATCCTTATTGATGAAGCCAGAACCCCTCTTATAATATCTGGAGCTGGCGAAAAATCTACAGATTTTTATAGAGTTGCTGATATGTTTGTTAAGAGACTATTTAAAGATAAGCATTTTACTATTGATGAGAAGGCCAATGCAGTAATGCTTACAGAGGATGGTATGAAGGAGGCTGAAACAGCCTTTGGAATAGATAACTATGCTGATGCTGACAATATGGAACTTCAGCACTATATAACACAAGCCCTTAAGGCAAACTATTCTATGAGAGTAGATAAGGACTATATGGTTAAGGATGGAGAAGTAATCATCGTTGATGAATTTACCGGAAGATTGATGGAAGGTAGACGATATTCCGATGGGCTCCATCAAGCAATTGAAGCTAAGGAAGGTGTTAAGGTAGAAAGAGAATCTAAGACTTTAGCAACTATAACCTTCCAGAATTATTTTAGAATGTATGATAAACTCTCTGGTATGACAGGTACAGCGCAAACAGAAGAACTTGAATTTAGAGAAATATACGGCCTTGATGTAGTAGTTATTCCTACCCATCTTCCAGTTAAGAGAGAAGATAATCCTGATATGATTTATAAGACTACAAAAGGGAAATATAATGCCTTAATAAATGAAATAGTGGAAACCAATGCTGTGGGTCAGCCAGTTCTTGTTGGTACTACAAGCATCGAGAAATCAGAGCTCATTTCTTCTCTTCTTAAAAGAAGAGGCGTTGCCCATCAGGTTTTAAATGCTAAGTATCATGAGAAGGAAGCAGAAATCATATCCCATGCAGGAGAAAAGGGAATGGTTACTATAGCTACCAATATGGCTGGTAGAGGTACAGATATTAAGCTTGGAGAGGGTGTTGTAGAAGTAGGAGGACTTAAGATCATAGGTACAGAGCGTCATGAATCAAGACGTATTGACAACCAGCTTAGAGGACGTTCCGGCCGTCAGGGAGACCCAGGAGCTTCAAGGTTCTATATATCCTTAGAAGATGACCTTATGAGAATATTTGGTTCAGAAAAGCTTCAGGGAATAGTTGATAGCTTAGGCCTTGGTGAAGATGAGGCCATAGAAAGCAAGATGGTTTCTAAAGCTATTGAGAATGCTCAAAAGAAGGTTGAAGGAAATAACTTTAATATTAGAAAAACCCTTTTAGGCTATGATGATGTAATGAATATGCAGAGAGAAATAATCTACAAGCAAAGAGCTCAGGTTCTTGATGGTGAAAATCTAAAGGATCAGATTCAGGACATGATAGATGAGGTTATTTCTTCAGCAGTAAATTCTCATATAACTGGTATTCAGGAAAATTTTGAGGAAGACTTGAAAAATCTCATAAGCTACATGGAAGATATATTCCTTCCCCATGGTTCAGTGAAGGTAGAGGATATAGATTCCCTTTCCAATGATGAGATAAAGAATAAGTTCTTAGAGATGGCAACTAACTTCTATCGTGAAAAAGAAGCTCAGTTTGGCGAAGAGCAAATGAGAGAGGTTGAAAGAGTAATCCTGTTAAGAGTGGTAGATACTAAATGGATGGATCATATAGACAACATGGATCACCTAAAACAGGGTATGGGTTTAAGAGCCTACAAGCAGCAAGACCCAGTGCAGGCTTATCAGTTTGAAGGTAGCTCCATGTTTGATGAGATGATATACAACATTAAGATAGACACTGTTAAATTCCTCTTCCATGTGAAGCTTGAGAAAGCTCCTGAGAGGGAGAAGGTAGCAAAGGAGACCTCAACTAACCAAAACGATAACTCTGTAAAGAAGCAGCCTTTAAAGAAGGATCAGAAGGCTGGAAGAAATGACCCTTGTCCTTGCGGCAGCGGCAAAAAATATAAAAATTGCTGTGGTAGAACTTCAGTATAAGGTTAAAGGATAGATTTGTATATATTACAAATCTATCCTGTTTATTAGTAAAAAATAAGTCATGAGGTGATGATAATGCTCTTAGAAATAGAAAAGATCATGGGTAGGATTAAGGATCTAAAGGAAGCTTTATACGAAGTGAGGGGTTCACTTTGACCGAGGCAACCTGGAAAAGAAACTTGAAGAATTAGAAAACAAAATGCAGGAACCAAATTTTTGGGAGGATTCCTCAAGGGCTTTAGAGATTACGCAAGAAGCAAAAAGAATAAAAGATAAGCTTCAAGGTTATAAATCTCTGAAGGAGCGTTTGGAGGATGTGGAAGTGCTTTTAGAGCTTATTTCAGAGGAAGAGGATGGAGAAATAAATGAGCTCTTAGGAGAACTTAAAGCCCTAGAGCATGATTTGGAAAACTTCCGTATTGAGAGTATTCTCTCTGGAGAATATGATAAAAACAATGCTATTTTATCTCTTCATGCAGGAGTAGGGGGTACTGATGCTCAGGATTGGACAGAGATGCTTTTAAGAATGTACACCCGCTACTGTGAAAAAATGAAATATTCCCTTGAAACCTTAGAGTTTTTAAGCGCTGATGAAGCGGGGATAAAGGGAGTTACCTTAAGAGTAAAGGGCGATTATGCCTATGGGCATTTAAAGGCTGAGAAGGGTATACATAGGCTTGTTAGGATTTCACCCTTTAATGCTAATGGAAAAAGACAGACTTCCTTTGCATCTGTAGAGGTTATGCCTGAGCTTACAGAGAGTCAGGATATTGAAATAAATCCTTCAGACTTAAAGGTTGACACCTATAGAGCTGGAGGGGCTGGAGGACAGCATGTTAATAAAACGGAGTCGGCTGTAAGAATAACCCATATACCTACTGGAATAGTAGTGCAGTGTCAGAATGAAAGAAGCCAGCACAGCAATAGGGAAACAGCTCTTGCAATGCTTAAGGCAAAGCTCATTGAGCTTAAGGAAAGAGCTCATAAGGAAAAGATTGAGGATCTTACTGGAGATCTTAAGGATATGGGGTGGGGAAGCCAGATACGCTCTTATGTATTCCATCCCTATACTTTAGTTAAAGATCATAGAACCGGAGCAGAGGTTGGAAATGTAGAGTCAGTGATGAATGGAGAAATAGATGCTTTCATAGGAGAATATCTAAAGCAGACCAGTAAGGGAATCATTGAAGAATAAAATTTAAAATTAGGGTGTGTTACAAAACTAATGAAAGTAGTTCTGTAACACACCTTTTTTCTTAAGGCTTATCTTTAAAATAATAAATTGATAAGCCTATTAATAGCAAGGTGCCTATGAGCCCAGAAATATTAAAGTAAATATATGGATTGCTTTTGTAAGCTTTCTTTATAAGCTCAGGATAAAAAGCTGTAAAGGCAGAGCTTATGGCTTCAGGGCTAATATGATCTATGGTGTCAGAAGGAGTGTGAATATTATCTAAGTCAGCATGAGTAAGGGTTAAGGCATCAATGCCAAGCTTTCTAAAATGTTCATGATCGCTGGAATCTTCATAAATTACATTAAAGGGAATATTTCTATTTCTAAAGGAATTGGAGAGGTAAGCTATTAAATCAGTGGCTCCATTATCCTCTTTACCACCCATGATAGTCAAGGGGAGGTTTTTATTACTGCCAATCATATCGAAATTAAATACAGTGGCATTTTTTATTTCATCATAATACTTATCTGCAAAGGCTTTAGAACCAAGACAACCAAATTCCTCACCATTAAAGGCAGCAAAAATCAAAGGAATATCACTTTCCCCAAGCCCCTTACAAAAACGGGCAAGCTCTAATAAAAAAGCCGTACCAGAAGCATTGTCCAGGGCACCACCATAGAGATTTTCTAGGGGATCAGCTCCTATGTGGTCAAAATGGCAGGACAAGATAAGCTCATCTTTTTCTTCAGTAATACTTTTATTATTAGTGGCTATAATATTATAGGCTTCTTCTTCAGCTATTTTATAAGGAACAGAGCAATATATGCTCTTTCCTTCTTGAAGTTCTAGGAGCATATCCCTAAAGCAGGCTTCGCTTACTGCGATATAAAGACTATAGGGAGCGTCTATTATAAAGGAGCTTCTAAAATTGAAATCTTCATTTTTTGTAATAGAAAAAAGCACGGTGCTGTCGTCCTTATTAACAAGAATATAATCCTCAGAATACCTTATATCCTTTAGTGTAAAGGTTATTTCATTAACCTTAAAATTAAGAAGATCCTCCTTGAAGTCGGTGCCATAACTATAACTGTTAATAATTCCATCAGAGGTTATAACCTGTAGTAGAGGGGTGTTTCTGCTATATTTAGGATAGCTCATGGGAAAGCTGTGATAAAAGCTATCCTTATAGGCATTAAGACCAGATTCCAAAAAGGAAGACTTTATATACTCTCCGGCAATTCGGTTTTCAAGGGTACCTGTAAGCCTTCCTTGAAGGTTTTCTGAGGATAGAAATTTGATATCCTCTAGAACTCTGCTGGTATCAAAGGCTTCAAGCTTTAATCTAAAGCTTAAAAATAAGCTAAAGGATAGAAGAAGAATTGTTAAAATAAGATTTTTCATCCTTCACCTTCTTTATAAATATTTATTGTAAATGTTTATGAGAAGAATTGGTAATTTATTACCTTAGGGTGATTTGTCCTTGTTGTAAAGCTATTAAAAAAAATATATAATTATTTATTGTATGGAAGGAAGGTGTAGAAATGAATAACCTGATAGAAACCTTAGCTAAAGAGCTTAACATCAGCTTAAAGCAGGTTGAAAGTGTAATAGAATTATTAGACGAGGGAAATACTGTTCCATTTATAGCAAGATATAGAAAAGAAAAAACTGGTGGGCTAACTGATGAGGTCCTTAGAAATTTTAGCGAGAGATTAGAGTATCTTAGAAATTTAAATCAAAGAAAAGAAGATGTTACAAGGCTCATTGAAGAGCAAGGAAAGCTTACAGAGGAATTATCTAACAAGCTTAATAGAGCAGAAACCTTGACAGAAGTTGAGGACATTTATAGGCCCTACAAGCCTAAAAAGAGAACAAGGGCTACCATTGCGGTGGAAAAAGGATTAAAGCCTCTAGCAGAGCTCATCTATAATGGGAAGCTCACTGGGGAATTAGAAGAAGCAGCAAAGGAATACCTTAATGAAGAAAAGGGAGTAGTTAGTGTAGAGGATGCAATTTTAGGTGCTCAGGATATAATAAGTGAGATAATATCCGATGATGCAGAGATTAGAAAATGGATACGTTCCTACATAAAAAGAGAAGGCTTCATAGAAACAAAGGGCTCTTCAAAGGAGAGCACTCCTTATGAAATGTATTATGATTACAGAGAAGCGGTAAAATTTATACCATCTCATAGAATCCTTGCTATAAACAGAGGAGAAAAGGAAAAGGTTCTTTCTGTTAAAATTACCTGTGACGAAGAGAGAATATTACAGTATATAGGGGGTAGAGTTTTAAAAGGCCCAGAGGCTTCTAAAGGAATCATTGAAAAAGCAATTAAGGATTCTTTGAAGCGTCTTATATATCCATCTGTTGAGAGAGAAATCCGAGGTGAACTAACTGAAAAAGGAGAAGAAGGTGCTATAACTATTTTTAAGGCAAACCTAAAAGCTCTTCTGCTTCAGTCACCTATTAAAGGAAAAAGGATAATGGGCTATGACCCAGGCT
>JAEXZL010000096.1 GCA_023451395.1 Bacillota bacterium
GGATACTTGTTGACCATAGGGATATTTATAAATTTATGCTTGATATTTATGAAAAAGATTGGCGAAACGGAGTACCGGCACCCTTTTTGGAATATGCACTTTCCTCCTATTGGATGGATAAATCCTATACCCATAGGAATCGTATTTGGATGGATGGGGAAAAGATTGTGGCATTTTGCTTTACGGAAAATCCCGTAACGGATATATACTTCAGCATAAGGCCTGGATATGATGAACTAGCAGAAGAAATGATTGAGTATGCAGATAAGCATATGCCCAATATTGATAACATGCAACGATTTATTATTTTCAAGGGACAGGAGGCCATTATGAGTGCTGCTGCAAAAGCTGGATATGTTCAGATAAATAGTAGTATCCACATGGTTTATGAATTTGATAAGTGCTTGGACTATAAGCTACCTGAAGGATTTAGATTCGTAGAAGCAGGTAAATACAATATAGAAAAGTGTGTTGAATGCTGCTGGAAGGGGTTTAATAATGAAGAAGAGGAAGGACCTTGGAAGGGAGATTCTGAAAGCTATTACCATTTGATTCAGGCTCCCCATGTAACTCCTCAATACCCTGTGGCTATAGAAAACCAAAAAGGAGATTATGTGTGCTGGGCAGGTATGTGGTGGACTCCAGAAAACCATCTGGCATATATGGAACCCCTTTGCACAGTGCCTGAATATCGGCATAAAGGATTGGCTGCTGCAGCATTATCTGAACTTTATCGCAGAATGAAACAACTTGGTGCAACCCATATGACTGGTGGATCTAATGCATTTTATGAGAAGATTAGATACAAGCCTATGATAACTTGGACCTTTTGGAAAAAGAAGAGTTCTATGACAGATATAGAGATGTGGGAGCTGTTTTGTAAAACCCAAGATGTGAAAGAACTGAGTATGAAGCTTGGGCTTTTGGTGGTTCTCCTAATAAATTAGCCGATTTAGTAGTACAAGGAATTAAAACAGGAACAGCTTCAGCTTTAGCCAAGCCATAAGGAAGCTGCTAAATTTGAATTTAGATATTAGATTATTTAAGATTAATATTTATAAGGAGCGAATATGATTAAAGATAATAACTTGGATAAAAGAAATACTCTAGATGAAGAACCATTTTCTTATAAAATTACTAAGGATAAAAAGGTTTTTCTATATTGGAAGGGAAAACAAGTAAGTATATTGAGAGGTAAAGAAAGTGAAAGCTTCATAGCAAAAATTGCAAATGCGGATATTAAAGAAACACAGTTAATCATGGCTAAAATAACTGGAAATTTTAAACATGGTAATGAAAAAGATAATAAATATAAAAAGTAATATTAAAATATTAATATTACTAAATTCCAATTTATCTTCAAGTATGGAAATATGAGATTGTTCTATTACATTGACTTTGTACAATAATATTGACGTTGTACTATAGTATGCACATTGAACCTAAGTGGGGATATTTATATTCAATAGGTGTAATAATTGTGGTATTATGATAGAAAAGGCTAAAAAAAGAATAGGGGTTTAAATATATGAATTTTTTAGAGATAATTAAGGCGATTATTTTAGGAATTGTTGAGGGGATTACTGAGTGGCTTCCTATAAGTAGTACAGGTCATATGATTTTAGTAGATCAGGTGCTAATGCTTGATATGTCAGAGAAGTTTAAAAGTATGTTCTTTGTGGTTATTCAATTAGGGGCAATTCTTGCGGTAGTAGTTCTTTTTTGGAAGAAGCTTCTGCCTTTAAATTTTGATAGGAAAACAACAATAGATTGGGATACTATGAATCTCTGGGGGAAAATTGTAGTTGCCTGTGTTCCCGCTGGAGTTATTGGTATACTTTTTGATGATTACCTAGAGGCACATCTCCACAAGCCATGGATTATAGCAGCTATGCTTATAATTTACGGTATTTTATTTATTGTAATTGAAAACAGAAATAAACGAAGAAGAGCAAAGGTGAGGACTCTAGATGGAATTACATATAAGATAGCTATGATAATTGGTGTCTTTCAGGTGCTTTCCTTAATCCCAGGAACTTCCCGTTCAGGTGCTACAATCATAGGGGGAATACTTATGGGTGCATCCAGAACAGTAGCTGCTGAATTTACCTTCTTCTTAGCTATACCAGTTATGTTTGGTGCAAGCTTTATAAAGCTTTTAAAGTTTGGCTTTGCCTTCACAGGCTTTGAGTTCCTTATACTTCTTATAGGAATGATAACAGCCTTTGTAGTTTCAATATTAGCAATCAAATTCCTTTTAAGCTACATAAAGAAAAATGACTTCAAGCTCTTTGGCTGGTACAGAATAGCTCTAGGTATTTTGGTACTTATATTATTGTAGTTTCTTAGGTGCCAGGCACCGGAGAAAAGAGATTTTACATTACAGCTGGTGCCAGGCACCGGAGAAAAGAGAAAAGAAAAAAGAGGAACCTAATCTGTCTATAGGCAGGTAGGTTCCTTTTATGGTTTTATAACAAAAATAGAAGAAAATAAGGCAAGAAAGATAAAGAAGCCTGCCCCTGCTGCCCCTGCTCTTGACCCCCAATGATGTTTAAATTTAAATCCTAATATAATAGCTGGAAGGAAAAATATAAGAGAGTAGTATAGGGTGTAATGAATTCCCCTACCAGTATCAGTGCCTAAACTTTGGGTGGAGCTTGACCAGGTCATAAGACCTAGTGATTCTAGAACCCAATCTCCAAGACAAAAGGTACCAAAGGTGGTCCCCCATAAAATTCCAATTATTAATAATACTATGGATAGGCTCCCGAGGCCTGCTTTTTTCTTTTCGTAAAAATCCATATAAGCCTCCTATAATAGTTAAATATATTAGTTAAATATATTAGTTAAATATATTAGTAATAAAAGAATTTAATTCCCTGATAAACCAGTTTTTATTTAATTTGATTTATTTTCTATTTTTGTATACTTTTGCATTAACGAACCGTATACTTACTAAGTATAGAGTGTTATTTAGGAGGATGTAGGATGAACAAAATAATAGGAATTTTATGGATTTTATTAATTCTCACCTTCCCTGCGGGATGTGCATCAAATATAGACAATAATGAGGGTATAGTTAATAAACCTGATACTAAAAACAAATCATCAAACTCGCCCAAAATATACAAGCTATCAACTAAAGTAAATCAAGAGCACACATCAATTTATTCATATAAAGAAAACCAAACAGATTCAGTAAAAGAAGAAAAAATATTAAATTTAGCAAAAAAAGAAGAGGCTCGGGCTGTAGCTGAGAAAGTTTTTAAAAACTTTTACAATGCTCTAAAGAAAGGGGATATATCTAAAGCAAAAAAATATATTACTAAAAATATATTAATTATTGATAATAAAGTTTTTGAAGCAAAGAACAAAGAAGGATTTAGTTTTTCTGGTAAAGATAAGATTCTTAAAGAAAGGTTTTATGCACTAGATGAAGATGGAAGACTAACAATTTCATATGAATTTATATCAAATGAAGATGAAGTCCAAAATATTTGGGAGCTTCAAATTTATTTCATAAATACTGAAAACAATACTTGGAAAATTGATGGCTTTGGATTAGGTGGATAAATCACATCTTCTCTTGCAGCTAAAAGGTAAGTATTTGATAGTATTGGACCTTTTTCTTTTGAGGTAAAAAATGAATAAGTAAACAATAGTGTTGAAACTAAAGTAGGTATAATGACTGCGAAATTATATGTAAAAAATTAACTGAATTTACAATAAACTATTTACTCTAGAACCTGACCGTGATAATATATTTGAAAGGAGAGTGTATCTAGGGTTCCGATTTTCTTATATTAAGGATATGTCTGGTCCGAGCGATACAGGAAACGGTTATAATTAGGAATTATTGATTTAAGAGATTTAAATAATGATTTTTAAGCCGATATTCTACACTTTTGGGGGAAAAGCCTGAAGGACGAGTCTCATTGAGATTTGTTTTGGAGGGCTTTATTTTTTTATTTAAAATAAGTGAGAAATATAAAATTTATAGTGAGCTAGTACCAAAATAAGTATAAAAGGTAATGGAATATAAAGTAAATGGTATAGGGGGAGGAGAGAGAATATGAGTATTATAAAGGTACAATCACTGGAGAAAAACTTTACAGTAAAGACCAAGGAGGAAGGGATTAAGGGAAGCCTTAAGGCACTTACCTCTCCAAGCTATAAGGATATTAAAGCTGTAGATAATATATCCTTTGAAGTAGAAAAGGGTGAGGTTCTGGCATTCATTGGACCAAATGGAGCAGGTAAATCTACCACAATAAAGATTCTTACAGGTATTTTGCAGCCTAGCTCAGGAAATGTAAGTGTTCTTGGAATGGATCCATCATTAAAAAGAAGGGAATTATCTTATAGGATTGGAACAGTCTTTGGTCAGAAATCTCAGCTTTGGTTTCATCTACCGCCAATAGATAGCTTTAGGCTCTTGGGGAATATTTATGATGTTGAAAAAGTAAAGCTTAATAGGCGTATTGAGTATTTAAAAGAAATTTTTGATATAGGGGATTTAATGGATACACCAGTAAGAAAGCTTTCTCTAGGGCAGAGGATTCGCTGTGAAATTGCTGCTTGTATAATCCATGAGCCAGAGATAATTTTTTTAGATGAACCAACCATAGGCCTTGATGTGGTGGTAAAGCAAAGGATCAGAGAGCTTATAACAAATCTAAATAAAGAGGAAAATACAACTATATTTTTAACTTCTCATGATGCGGGAGATATAGAAAAGCTTTGTAAAAGAGCTATCATAATAAATCATGGACAAGTGGTTCTTAATGAGTCTATAAAATCCTTAAAATATGATTACCTTAGCGAGAAGATTATACACATTAAATATAGTGAAGCTGTGAATATAGATAAGCTTCCTGTGGATATTATTAAGGCTAAGGGTACTGCCCTTCAGGTAAAGGTAGACACAAAGAAGGAAAATATTCAGGAAGTACTTACTACATTAATAAAGCTGGGAAAAGTGGAGGATATAAGCATCCACGAAGCACCCTTAGAAGAGGTTATATCCAGAATATATACAGCAAATAAGGAGAGTGAGGATAATGGAGAAAAATAAGGGGAATAAAGATGCTAAAGCATTAAATGATAACAGTAAAGTAAGTATAGCTCTCTATTCTCCACGAAAATATCTTTCCATAATTAAAATCACCTTGGAAAATAAGCTGGTATACTTTTGGGATTTAATCGGAAATAATATGTTTTTCATCTTTATAATTTTTGTTTATTTAATGCTATGGAAGAGGATATATGGACAGGGGGATACTTCCCTGGGAGAGCTAAGCTTAAACCAAATGATTTGGTATCTTATTGTAACAGAAATAATAACCTTATCAAGAGCTAGTATACCCTTTGAGGTAAGCAGAGAAGTGAAAAGTGGCAACATAGCTTATCTAATTAGCAGACCTTATAATTATATAAGCTACTGCTTCTCATGTTTTTTAGGAGAAATGGGTATTAAGCTAGCAGCCAATTGTCTTCTTGGCATAATTATCGGAATAGTGTATGTAGGCCCTCTTAAAACATTTTATTTCCCAGCTCTACCTTTAGTTATTATATCTATACTTTTAGGGGCTAGCTTAAATTTTTTTATTTATATGCTGCTATCCTTAAGTGCCTTTTGGCTAGAGGATAACAACGCCTTTTTTTGGATTTATTCTAAACTTATTTTTACCCTTGGAGGTATGCTCGTTCCTATTGATCTTTTTCCTATCTGGCTTCAGGGACTTTCAAAATATCTTCCTTTCGCCTATGTAACCTATGTTCCTGCAAAACTGGCAGTAGATTTTAGAGGCTTACAAAGTATAAAGGCTGTGGGTATACAGTTTATATATCTTATTATTTTTGGAATAATTACTTACTGGGTTTATGGAAAGGGGGTAAAGAAATTAAATGTTAATGGAGGTTAAAAAGAGTTTAAAACTCATAGGATGGTATTTTAAATTTAATCTATCCTCAGTAATGGAATATAGGGCAAGTTTTCTCCTTCAGAGCTTCGGGATGATATTAAACAACGCTTCCTTCATATTCTTTTGGTGGATATTGTTCAGTAATGTAAGTGATATTGGAGGCTATGGTTTTTCAGAGGTTATGCTCCTTTGGGCTCTTATGTCCTCAGGGTTTGGCTTATCCTTTATCTTCTTTTGAAATATAAGAGAGATGTGTAAAATGATACAGCAGGGGGAGCTTGATACCTATCTTCTTCAGCCTAAGGAGCCCCTAATAAATATACTTTCCTCAAAAACAGTTGTATCTGCTTGGGGAGATTTCCTCTATGGAATAATTTTATTTATAATACTTAAGGGCTTTAACATAAAAGGCATTATGCTGTTTTTGCTTTTTTCAATAACAGCAGCCTTAATTTTTGCTTCTGTTATGGTGACTGTTAATTCTCTAAGCTTTTACACCGGAAGCTCCGAAGCCTTAGCTAATATGGTATCTGAATTTCTTATAACTTTCAGCATCTATCCTGAAGGTATATTTCAAGGACCAGTTAGGGTGGTTCTATATTCAGTAATACCTACAGCTTTTATGGTATATCTTCCTGCAGGAGTTATTGATAACTTTCATATGGGATATTTGCTCCTTGTACTGGCTGCAGCTGTAAGTTGGATAGCTATAGCTTACTGGATGTTCTATAAAGGCCTTAAGAAATATGAGTCAGGAAATTTGATCATTAGCAAGCTTTAATAACAAAAAGAGGTTAGGATATTACTGTAATAGAGTGTATCCTAACCTCATTCTTTAATAATATTTTATTATAGGGGAATAACTGCTATTGGTAAGTTATCATTGGGGACAGGTAATTTCTCAGGACCCCAATAATCATTCTTTATGGGTACGCGCCTTTCCCCTTTATTATCATCCGCAGGTTTTAATATATTATCAGAAAGCTCTTTTTCTTTACTTGGATTTGTTACTTTGAGAAACCGATTTTCATGATCACTATATAGCTTGAAGGAAATAAAGGCGATGAAAATAGTAAAGCACAAATAAACTAGATGCTTATCTTTAATCTTTATTTTCATAAAATACCTCCTTAAAATGATTAAAATCAAGTATATAATTAATATGATTTTTCACCTTAACTTATGAGAATTTTATAAAGATAAGAGCTAGAGTTAATATATCTATATTATGTAAATTATGGTATATTAAGTATGAGTAGTGTTGTTATAATGATTATAAAATAGATTTATTTAAGGGGATTGCAAATGTATAATAGGATAATTATTGAACAAATAAATGATAATCATGTTTTAGATTCATTAAAGCTTTGGGAATTACAATTATCGCATTTTTGCTCAAAGATGGACATGTTCTCATATTGGAAAAACAATGTTGCTGATGCTTTTAATTCTATAAAGGCTCACGCTAAAGGCGGAAGAGGGGTAATAGCTAAGATAGAAGATGAGATAGTTGGATATCTTGTATATGATGATTTTAATTTTCATGGAAAGCATAGTGCCTTTGTCCCTTTTATAGGCAATGCAGCAGTTACTCATAATAGAGATTATATATATTTATCAATGTATAGAGAACTTTCAAAAATATGGGTGGAGAAGGGAATTAGAAGTCATTATTTAACTATCAGTACAGAGGATGTTGACGTAAAATCTGCATTATTTGATGTGGGATTTGGCTCGTACCTTATTGATGCTTTTGCTAAACCAAAGCCTAAAGCAGACATCTTAAGTAGTGATATTTATATTGAAAAGGCTGAGCTAGGTGATTTATATGAGTTATATGAAGTTGTGAGGGAATCAGAAGCTTACTATGCTCAACCTCCAATATTTCTTAAAAGAGAAGAGATTACAGTAAATGAATTAAGTGAAATCATAAAAAGCGGTAACGTGTTTATTGCAAAGGATAAAGGAAAGATTGTTGGGTTTATAAATCTATCGGTTTCAGATAGTAATGATATTTTAAGCATGAGTGCAAAGGGCTTTGGCCAGCTTGATGAGATTGGTGCTTATATAGGAAAGGATTATAGAAATAAAAATATTGGTAATTTACTTATTAATAGAGTTTTTGAGTATTCAATGGAAAATCAAATACCTTGTATTCATGTTGACTTTGAAACAGCTAATATGTATGCAAACAAGTTTTGGAGAAAGCACTTTAAACCGGGATTTATATCCTTAAAAAGAACTATTCATTCAGATATATAATAAGATTTTAAAGGGGGATAGTTATGGCATGTCCAAGGTGTAAAAGTGAGAGAATTGAAAATGGTAGAATAAATGGCCAGTATGAAGTTCTATTTGAGGCGGATTCTTCTACCTTTTTTCATTCAAAAAAATCGTCAATTTCAGCAAAAGTGTGTTTAGACTGTGGTAATATTTTTGACCTTAAAGCTGATGAGCTAAAGAAGCTAAATAAAACTTAAAGTACATTTATAGAAATACCGAATTATTCAAAGTGAATAAAAGGTATTTCTTATTTTGCAATTTGATTTATATGTGGCAGAAACCTTCTTTAAGATTCAATAATATGGCATTAAAACATGTTATAATTTATTTAATACAAGAAATAAATGAGAATTTGAGAGGATAGAAAATGAAGGATGGAATTAGAAAGATCATCGTTATTTACAAATCAAAAACAGGATTTACCAAAAGGTATGCCGAACTAATATCATCGGATCTTGGTTGCGAGATAAGATC
>JAEXZL010000132.1 GCA_023451395.1 Bacillota bacterium
GTTTAATTGGCATTAGTCATGAGACTCTAAGTCGTAAACTATCAGAGCTTCAAGAGGAAGGAATTTTACTCATTAAAGGACAAAAGCAAATTCTTTTAAGAAGCACGTTTAATAATTTTGATTAAATTGATAAAGCTAGTAATTTTGTGTGGTATGAAAAAATTATGTAATCTACAGAGGTGAACTGTTAACTAGCCTAATGTATCTATGGACAAGGTTACTAGCTTTGTGAATAAATAACATGATTGACTTGACTTCTCAAGATATCTATCGAAGTATTAGATACCAATCAAAGGATTGGAGGTAATGAAATTGACAAGTGAGCAAAAAGAGAAGATCATTGAATTACGAAAGTTAAACATAAGATACTGCAGCATAACTACAGCCATGGATTTAAGCATAGATAGTGTCACGCATTTTTGTAAGATTCAAGAGGTAGATGGTTATGGCAGGGAGCATAAGAAACCAAAAGAAGTTAAAAGTCTCCCAAAGACATATTGTTCTACAGAATGTAAAAAAAGACTGGGAAGCGAAAAATCCGGTATTGTATCAGCACGAATGTTACTACTATGGGACAGAGTTTGAATAGAAGTCCTTGGAAACAACTTGATTAGGATGTTTTAAGGGGCTTTTTTGTTTTTTAAGAAGATATATGGAGTGGGTTTTATATCTTTATATTAGTTAATTCATTAATAGAAATAGGGTAGAAATTAACGAGGAGGTTCCATAGTATTATGTTAAAGAAAGCCATCCTGCAATAACTGATTTATGTGTTAGGTATATTTAAAAATAATAAAGTATAAGAAAGAATAATTATATGATAATAGACAATATTGATTGAATACAGTTGTTGTAGTACAATAGAATTATTACCATAAATTTCTAAACTGAAATCGTAATTAAAAGATGAATATTCTTATTGGACCTTAGTTATAGAAAGCAGTGTTTATATAAATGAATAATACTTAAGGGGAGATTATATAAGAAGTAAAAGAAATTATTCTAATGAGTAAGTCTATAAAAATTATAGAAGTGTAGAAGCTAGAAGAATTCACAGAGCCCTATACCTTAGGGGGTACAACAATACGAAAAATCAATATTACTTCGTATTTATATCATCTCACATCCAAAGCACATGTGGAGACGGTTGCTGAATTACAAAAATATAATCGAGTCACATAAATTAATAAAAAGGAGAATGTTATGATAACCAGGGCGATTCAGATTACCATCTTTGTAAAAGATCAGAAGAAAGCAAAAGAGTTTTATACTGAGAAATTAGGCTTTACATTACGAGATGAAATTGATTTTTCAGAGGAATTCTCTTATTTAACTGTTGCTCCAAATAAAAATAGTGAGACAGTAATTGAGCTTGTCAAGGCAAGCACACCAGAAGAAAATGCTCTTATTGGCAAGCAAGCAGGAGAACAAATTATAATTATGTTCGAATCAGATAATATTGATAAAGACTATAAAGATATGCTTGAACGAGGTGTGACTTTTAGTGGTGAACCTGCAGAAGTTCCTGGAGGTAAAGGTGCTGGTTTTGAAGATTTATATGGAAATAAATATGATTTGTTTCAGCCGGAAAATATATAACTTTAAATCATAATCATATGATCTGCAACAGTAAACAATTACACATAAGATATTCAAAAGGCATTAAGGTTTTTATCTTGATGCCTTTGAATTATATAAAAAAATTGAGTAAGCAGCATATATCGGTTTGATGATGGTTTTGAAGTGGAAAAGGAGTAAAAACACCTTTTGTTGACCTATATGATCGCAAGATAAAGAATTAAGTTGACATTTACGTTACGTCATAGTGTAAACTGAATAATAATTAGTAGTATTAAAGGAGTTTGATAATAAATGGTTGATAATAATACAGTTATGAAATCTGGAAGGTGTATGGAATGTGGAGCTAGTGAGACAGATGGGTTTTCATGCTATGAGCAATTTGGTTTTCCGCTAGTGTGGGAACATAATGATCCAAAACTATATGATTTGCATTTTTGGCTTGTATCATGTTATATGATACAACATCCTTCTAATTATACAGAAGAAGGATATAAACAATTAGTTAATTTGTTTATTAATGCCTATGATAATAATTGGGAGACACCATATATTCTAAAAAAGAATCGAGAAATGGTAAAATCAATAAGTAAAATAACAAACCCTGTTCCAAGTAATGAAAGGAAGCGTGAGCTAAGATTATGGCCTATGACAATTGAGGATATATATTTAGGCGGGGAGGAAAATGCAATCCAAAATATTAATAAATGGAAAGAGCAAATAAGAAATGAAATAAGGGATTGATTTTGAAGAGTTATATTATCTATATTATCAATAAACAAGAGCTTACACATCAGTAAGCTCTTGTTTTTATATTCAAATACTTTTATGAATTAAGGATAAAAAATAAATATGGGAAATATAGTACTGAAAATCATGATACTAGTACACTTTTATCAAATATATAGGGATTTAATTGTTAAAGATACATTGAATTTATGCAATAGGTTGCCTATAATAATATTAAGCAACCTATTGCATAAAAAGGAGCGATGATTTATGTATAGAACAGAAAAAGAAGAATTTATTATTGGGGCAATTTCTTTGCTTTCAAATAAACTGACGCAGTTTGGAGATAGATTACTGCCCGATATTACCTTCAAGCAATGGTTTTTACTGATGATGATTTCAAAAATGGAAGCGGAGGAAAAGAATATTAATCTTATTGCTGACTTTGTAGGATCCACTAGGCAAAATATAAAGAAAATGCTAATTCCTCTAGAGGCAAAAGGATATGTTATTGTTAATAAATCAGATAATGATGCTAGGGCATTAAAGGTTAGCTTGACAGAAAAGGCATACAAGTATTTTTCTGAAAACGATGCTCCTACAGCTTCTGCTGCAAATCAGTTATTTCACCTTTTTTCAAATGCAGAGATAGATAATTTTGTTTATAACCTTCAAAGATTAATAGATTGCCTTGACATATACAGTGAAAGGAAAGAGTGAGATGAATAAGAAAAATAGAGCACTAATTTCTCTTAATTTAATAATTATATTTTTATTGATGATTGTTACTATCTGTGGTATTTGTTCATTTAACACAGGTTATTCCTATGAAGTTATCAATCAGTATGGTGATACTGTGAGAATGTGGGGTACAGGCTTATACTCCCATGACTCTTATTTTATGGCTCCAATTTTTATTGGTTCTGATTTTACAATGCTGGTTATTACAGTACCTTTGGCAATTATCACTTTGGTGAAAATGCGGAAAGAGGAGAGTGTGGAAAGTTATGTAAGAAACTTCTCTATATTAAATATAATTCTTTATTATTCTGCAAGTTTGGCCTTTGGTGTTACTTATAATTATCTTCATTTGGCTTATATACTTTTATTTGGTGCAAGCTTTTATGGTGTGGGACTGCTTTTTGTAAAGTTATTTGCCATGAGCTATTCCACTAACTTTAATTACAAATATTCTATAACAAAAGGAATGGAGATATTTTTGATTTTATCGGGTATTTCTCTTTTTGTAGCATGGCTGCCTGATATTATATCATCCCTTGTCCGTGGAAGCTCCTTAGACTTGATTGAAGTATATACAACGTCAATCACTTATGTTTTGGATATGGGAATTATCAGCCCATTGATGTTTCTTACCCTTTATCTGCTTAAAAAAGGCAGCTTTATTGGTTATATTTTGTTTAGGATGATATTAAAAATATGTATGATTATTGGGATAATGCTTCCAGTGCAAAGTGTTTTTCAGATGATAAGCGGTATTGAAATACCAATCCCTGCTCTCATATCAAAGGTACTCATTTTTGTTATGTTAGCTTTTTTTGCAGCGTTTTTCGAAAACCGTATGAAAAAACAACTTGAATAATCATAAAATTTCATTTTAAAAAGAGATGGATTTTTTATATTATTTGTAATTTTTCTTATAGATAAATGTTATATAGGTGAAGGGAGGAAAAGAAGATGAGGAATAAATATCTAGAAATGGTTTATCAAAAATATTATAAACAGCTTTTCCTCTTTGCTTTCTCCCTTTGTCATAATAAAGAAGATGCAGAAGATTTAGTTGCAAATACCTTTGTTAAAGCTATGTTAAGCTATAATGAAGGCAATCTAAAGGCATGGCTTTATACAGTGTTAAAAAATGAGTTTTATAATTTATATAGGAAGAGGAAGAAGACTATATCTGAAGATCTCATTGATTTCAATGAAATAAAAGATTCATTAAATGTATTAGAAGAGTATATAAAAGAGGATAAAAAGAGATGGTTATATAATCAAATCTATCTATTAAGAGATAAAGAAAAACAAATAATGTTATTAGCTATCCAAGAAGATTTAGATGATAAAACCATAGCTAATATTGTTGGCTTGACTATAGAAAATGTAAGAATCATAAAGCATCGTGTAAGAAAGAAGCTTAAAGACTTATGTATGGAGGAGGGGTATCTATGAAAGAGGATAAATTTAATGAGCTATTAAAGATTAATGATGATTTTAATAAAGATATAAATAAAAAAATCAATAAAGCAATGAGAAAACAAATTAATTCTAGAGTGATAGCTATTATTGTTACTATTGCAATTATTATTGCTGGAATTTACTGTGGAGTTTCATTTGCATTAGGTAAGCCAAATATATTAGATAATATAAGTTACAATCCCTTTAATGAAAATGACTTTGTAGTTATTGAGGAAGAAGGAAATAGATTGGATGGATACCATGTATTAATGGGAACTTTTATAGGCATGAATTATCCTGGTAAGTTTTATTATGGTAGTAGTTTTGAGGATAACTATATAAAGAATGGTTTGGGAAGTTATGATATAAAGGCTAAGATACAAGACATTATGGATCCTCTTCATGTTGATGGTATTTCAAATATTACCTTTCAAATTAGAAACTCGTCAATGGATTACGAAACAAGTGTAAACCATATGCTTTCAAGAACAATGCATGAGTTCTATGATGAACGCTATAAAGAACAATTTGATGATTTCTGGTTGTATTATAGTTTAAATGACATAAAGGAATTACCAGATTCTGCTATATTGGATGTTTCCTTAAGTTTTGATAAAACAAAATCATTAGAGGATACTGTAGAGTTTATAAATGAATACAAGGGTTCTATTTTTCATTGGATTGCAACTGATGTAAATAATTATTCAATAGCTAATGGCATATCTTTATACGATGCTGCTATTTATGGCTTTACTGATAAAGCCAATAAAGAATATCCAGGCTTTTATCTTAATAATGATTTAACTGCAGATAGTATTAAGGAGAGCTATTTGTCAAAATTAAAGCTGTTAATAGATCATGAAGACTTTATTAGGCTGTTAGATTCTTGTTTTAAAAATCCTAAAAGTTTACAGGTATCATTAAAGGAAAGGTACGAAGCTGCTAAATCAAAGGGTGTAGAAGCTATTGGCATTAGAGGAATTGTAAAAAAAGCTGACCTTCTCCAAATGATTGAAAAGAATCAGTTGAAATTTGCATTCGTCAATAATGCTAAATTAAGCAAACTGCAAAAATAAATTATGCTGGTGGTGTAAATTTTCTTGTATATTTTCTAGGAATGTTAGTGTCTATCACAGGAAGATGGATTTTGTTAAAAATGGAAAAATCTTTAAATTCACAGAGATAGATGATACATTAGATTTAGCTATATATTGATAAAAGGAGGGGTAGCTTAACTATCCCTTCTTAATCTGTTATAGCTTCCCTTTGAATGATAGATTATTTCTAAATGTAAAGGAGTATTGATTATATGCTTGTAAAAACTAAAATCAATGATGCAATTATAAATTTTCTTAGCGAGGATTATCTTATCAATCTTAATATCTTAGGATATCTTGAGAATGAACCTTTTGCGGAAATATATGTAGATAATCCGGAGAAGCCCACGGGAGTGTTAGTAAAGGAAGATGAATACATGCATTTTCTATACTCTAAAAATGATAACTTCATTGGAGAAGTAGCGGAGAACTATCTGAAAACAGGCTACTGTGGTTTTTCAGGTGTTGAGAATTCAATAGTAGAGAAGCTTATGAAAAAGCTTAAAGGTAAAGGAGACTTACATTGGAAAAATCCCTGTTTTGTTTATTATATGCCTAAAGAAAACCTCAATTTAGGGCTTATAAAAAACGAAGTCAGACCTATAGACATCAGGGATGCTAAAGAGGTAGATAAGTATTATACTTTTAGATCTGAGGATAGCCTTGAGAGAATAAAAAAAGATATTTTAAATAGACCTTCCTCTGCAGTATATGTAAATGGAGAAATTGCCTGTTGGGTTATTGTCCATAGTGATAATTCTATGGGAATACTTTTTACTAAAGAGGAGTTTAGAAGAAAGGGCTATGCTGTTGATGTGACCATTGACTTAGCCTCAAAGATAATTGCAGAAGGAAGGATTCCCTTTATTCAGATTGTTGAAGATAATCATATGTCCCCTAGTGTTGCAAAGATATGCGGCTTTGTACAGTGTGGTAGGGCTACCTGGTTTGGAGTAAAAGTTGGAGATCCTGATAAAGAGGTATAGCTTGGTTATGTAAGAAAGCTATAGTTTAAGAAACATCAAATTTCACCCATAATTTGACGCATTATGTAACAATTATTGATTAAAATATATTATAATATAGTTTAATTAAAGTTATCAACGCAGAAAGGGTGATAGTATGAAAATTAGAATAGGAATTGCTGGGTACGGCAATTTAGGCCGAGGAGTAGAAATGGCAGTTTCTTTAAATAAGGATATGGAGCTTGTAGGGATATTTACTAGAAGGGATCCAGCTACCCTTAAAACACACACAAATGTTCCAGTATATTCCATGAACAAGGCAAAAGATATGCAATCACAAATAGACGTAATGATTCTTTGTGGAGGTAGTGCAAAGGATTTGCCAGAGCAAACCCCAGAAATGTCAAAATACTTTAACGTAGTTGACAGCTTTGACACCCACGCAAAAATACCTGAACATTTTGAATCTATTGATAAGGTAAGTAAAGAGAGCAAAAAAGTAGGCATTATTTCCGTAGGCTGGGATCCAGGTTTGTTTTCTCTAAACCGATTGCTGGGGCAAGCGATTTTACCTAATGGTAATGATTATACCTTCTGGGGAAAAGGAGTAAGTCAAGGCCATTCCGATGCAATTCGCAGAATAGATGGAGTTTTGGGTGCCTGCCAATATACAATTCCTGTTGAGGAGGCATTAAGTAAAGTACGAAAGGGTGAAAACCCTTCACTTTCCACTGGGGAGAAGCATGTGAGAGAGTGCTATGTTGCAGTAAAGGAAGATGCTGATAAAAATGCTATTGAAGAGAAAATAAAGACAATGCCCAACTATTTTGCAGAGTATGATACAACAGTTCATTTTATTAGTGAAGAGGAACTTCGCAGAGATCATAGTAGAATGCCTCATGGAGGAGTAGTTTTTCGTTGTGGTACCACTGGATTTGACAATAGTAGCAAAGAGATAATGGAATTTAAATTGCAGCTTGATTCAAATCCAGAATTTACTGCAGGAGTTCTGGTAGCTTACGCAAGAGCAGCATACAGGCTTAATCTTGAGGGAGTTAGCGGATGTAAAACAGTACTGGATATTGCACCTGCTTATTTGCATCCTGCTCCAGTGGAAGAACTGAGAAAACAAATACTTTAATCTTGTAAACTTCGCCAGTAGTCTACCGAGAACGTTAATAGGTGGATAGATGGCAAGTAGTGCTTTTCACTCAAAATTTATTAATACATAAAATTTTAATACATAAAAACATATTAATATATAATACTTCTTTCGGAGCTTGTTCAGGATTTTATATTTAGAATCTTGGATAAGCTCTATTTTTATGGATTTATAAGAATTAGTGAGATATTTTAATTTTAACTGTCTATTTTATTATAAAAAGTTGAAATTGTCCGTTTACATCGAAAATTGTCATAATATATAATTGTTTTTGGTATGTTTTTTTAATAATTTTATGTAGCTAAGGGAATAATAATATAATGTTTTACTATAAGTAACTCTTAAGAATCCTTAGCTGCAGAGATTATAAAAATACTGATAATTTCAATACTTAAGACATTAATTTACGATTTTAAAGGTGCTGCGATAACAGTTTAGCTGCCTTTCTCGTAAGGTTTAAGGAGGATGAATTATGAATCGTTTAGAAGGAAAAGTCGCCATTGTAACTGGAGGCAACTCTGGTGTAGGTGCAGCTACAGCAATTCTTTTTGCTAAGGAGGGTGCAAAAGTCGTTATTAGTGCTCGCCGTAAGGTACAGCTTGAGGAGATTGCTACAAAGATAAGGGAAGCTGGCGGAGAGGTTTTGACTGTTGTTACAGATATTTCAAAGCCAGAGGATGCTAAAAATTTAGTTGCTAAAACTCTTGAGGCTTATGGGAAGGTTGATGTTCTTGTTAACAATGCCGGTGTTCTTGAGGAAGGACTTAAGCCTATTGATCGTGTCCTTGATGAGGATATGAATCGCATTATAGACACTAATACTAAAGGCTCTATGTATTGTATGAGGGAAGTTAGCGCAGAAATGGCAAAGACAGGTTATGGCTCAATAATCAATGTTGCCTCTGTTGCAGGTGTTGTGGGCTGCGGTGGTGCGGCATATGTTGCGTCAAAGGCGGCTATAGTTGGTATTACCCGCCATACTGCACTGCGCTTTGCAGGTACAAATATTCGCTGCAACGCTGTTTGTCCTGGCACTATAGTTACTCCTATGGTGGCTGATATGAACCCTTCAAATCTTGACCCGGATATGTTTGGTGCTATGGGCAAGCATAGTGATTTGCGTGTTCAGCCATGTATGCCTGAGGATGTAGCAAACATTTTGCTCTTCTTAGCAAGTGACGAGTCCCGTGCAATTACTGGTCAGTCTCTCGTTACTGATTTTGGTAGTACTCTTTAATTAGTATAACATTTAAGAAGATATTAGGAAAAGATGTAAGAGTGGAATAATATTACATCTTTTCTTATACACCAAAAAAATAAAATAATATATGATTTATAAGGCATCGAAATTTTTATGTGAAAATTCCTTCCATACCAAGGCACGAAAATATGCTGATGCCTGTCTTTCAAAAATAGACAAAGAAGATTTGAAGCAACAGGTGCTTGATAAGAGAAACAAAGATGCCCTAAATGCTTACTGTATCTGTCCAGTGGGAAATGACGCAGACCTTCTAGAACGTTACCTATTTGTACAAAGGTTTCTAAAAGAATCAAGACAGTTTGGAGCGCAAAGTCAGGCCAGTGAAAAGCGGTCAGTGGAGATGGCACTTTTAAACCTAGCTAGAAATTCAAGGTTTGAAACAGTAACCCGCTTGTCATGGATGATGGAAAGCAAGATGGTATCACAGCATCTAGAAGTATTAACTCCACAGAAAATCCATGAGGTAGAGGTATGGATTGAAATCAACGACCAAGGAAGCAATGAAATCTGCATACAGAAGAATGGAAGGCGACAAAAATCTATTCCTGCAGTCCTTAAGAAGAATGAAAAATTCATAGCTTTAAAGGATATTCATAACCAATGGAATGAGCAGTACCGTCGTTCTAAAAAGATGCTACAGCAGACTATGGAAGAGAGAACAGAATTCTCTAATTAAATGTTGAAAAATATTTAGTGTAGGTCATGTCTCAAAACTATTTTTTAATAGTTTTGAGACATGACCTTTTTATTTTTAGAAACCTTTGGTTAGACTGGGCTTGATTAAGCTAACAAATTTCGAAGAAAATATAAAAATGTCAAAAAATTCAAAAATAACAGTTGTAATATACAACAGTTGTATGTTAATATTGAGATGAGGTGATGAGATGATTGATCAAGGAAGTGAAAATTTAAGAGAATTGATTCGTATACTAGTACGAAACTTAGGCGTTTTGG
>JAEXZL010000111.1 GCA_023451395.1 Bacillota bacterium
GTATTAAATCTATTACTAATGAGGATTGCGATGAGAGAAATCTAGTGGATTTAATTTGGTTTCCTACTGGTGGAGGTAAGACGGAAGCATATCTCGGATTGACTTCTTTTACTATTTTTTATAGAAGATTGAATAATATTACTAACTCTGAGGGAACTGCAGTAATTATGCGTTATACTCTTCGATTACTTGCTGCACAGCAATTTACTAGAGCAGCTACTCTTATTTGTGCGTGTGAATATATAAGAAAAGACTGTGAAAGTAAAAAGCCTAAATATAAATCCTATGAGTTAGGAAAAGAACCAATTACAATCGGATTGTGGATAGGAAGAACACATACACCAAATAAAAATAGTGATGCAAAAAAGAATATTCAAGAATTAAACAATGCGAATCAAAGAAATATTTTATACCAGAAGGATAAATATAATACATTTCAAGTGCTTAAATGTCCCTGGTGCGGGACGAAAATGGTTAAAGAAGTAAAAGGTAATAAGCTTATTGGACAATGGGGATATAAAATGCGTGATAACAATAGTTTTTATATGTCATGCCCAAATGAAACCTGTGATTTTTATAAAACGTTACCTATTCAGATAGTTGATGAAGAACTATATAAAAAACCTCCCACATTATTATTTGGTACTGTAGATAAGTTTGCAATGTTACCTTGGAAACCTGATTTAGGATCATTCTTTGCGACTAATTCGAATAATAGAGCTCCTGAATTAATAATACAGGATGAATTACATTTAATATCAGGTCCACTTGGTACAATGGTTGGACTTTATGAGGTGGGAATAGATGCAATTTGTGAAGCAAAAGGTATAAGACCTAAAATTGTTGCATCTACTGCAACAATTAGAAAAGCAAAGGAACAATGTGCGGCACTTTATAATAGAGATGTATTACAATTCCCATCACCAGGCATAAATGCAGAAGATTCGTATTTTGCACGTGAGGATCAAATTTCTTATGAAGAGGGCATTTATGGAAGAAAGTATATAGGACTTATGCCTTCTGGAAAAACTAAAGCAATGATGGAAGTAAGAACAATAGCTGCTTTACTTCAAAAAATAAATGTTATGAATATACCTGATGAAATAAAGGATAAGTTTTGGACACTAACAGTATATTTTAATAGCCTTAAGGATTTAGGTAAATGTTCAACTTTAATTGATGATGACGTGAAAGACTTTATTAAGCGGATTGCCTACCGTCTTGGAAGTGCTAAGGACGGAAGAAAGATAGGAAGTGCTGATGAATTAACTAGTCGTATATCAACAACTGAATTGAATTTAACACTTGATAAGTTGGAGAGGTTAGTTTATTCAAAAGAAAACTTGGACAAACATAGATATGCTTCTAATGTCTTATTAGCAACAAATATGATTTCTGTAGGCATAGATGTGGCTAGATTAAATGTCATGCTATTAGTAGGTCAGCCAAAACTTACTAGTGAATATATTCAGGCGTCTAGTAGGATAGGTCGCGAATATCCAGGGATAGCATTTACATTATATGATGGGACTAAAAGTAGAGATAGATCTCATTATGAACAATTTAAGTCATATCATGAATCATTCTATAAATTTGTTGAGCCTACTGGAGTAACACCCTTCTCAAAACCTGCTAGAGATAGAGCTTTACATGCAGTTATAATTTCTATGATGCGGCACATTGAAGGTTTGTCTCAGGAGATTGAAGCTGGTCAGTTTGATAAAGATTATTACGATATAAAAATAAAAGAAATTGAAAAATATATTACGGAGAGAGTAAAAAGTATAAATAATCGCATTAACTCAGGACTTAATGATGAATCAAGTGACATTATTTGTGAAATTGAAAAATTTTTTGATGAGTGGAATGATCTTGCGCAAAGTAACATGGATAATTTATTTTATGGTGAACAATTCATGATAAGACAACCTGTAAAGCCTCAAATTAGGCTTATGAAAGCTTTTGGGACTTCACCTTATGATACCCATGCATATGATACAATGACATCTATGAGAAATATTGACAGTATGGTTGCAGGTAATATTCTTATTTGGGAGGACTAGATATGGAAAAAAAGATTCCAAGAAAAATAGCTTTGAATAAAGTTACACATACAGTTAGAGCGGCACAATCAGTCTTACAATATGGAGCTGGAGCCATGGTTGATTTCCCTGATCAAACATTAATGACTGCTGCACCAGAGTATTGGGCTGAAAAAGTAGTTAGAATATATGACGAAAGGTTACAAAAAGCGCTGCATGTGGACTTTTTTGGAATGCCAGGTGGGAAAGATGATGATAAATTTAGTGAAGGTATATCATACGTAAGATTTCCTGAGTGGTATTTCTGTCCTAAATGTAGAGAGTTTAAGCCTATTAAAGAATGGTATAAACAATACAAAGCAAAAGCAACAAGCAGGATGATAGAGTTTGATTCATATATGACCAAGTATGTGGAGTGTCCTAAGTGTAAGCAGGACTTGGTAGCAGCCCGTATTGTTACAGTATGTCCTGAGGGACATATAGATGATTTTCCATGGATACAATGGACTCATAGAATGAACATCAATCAAAATAGTAAGAATGAAAAAAACAAGATATGTAGCAACCCTCAAATAACATTTAAAACTGGAAATTCAGCAACTGAAGGCCTTGAGGGATTAATATTAGAATGCAAAACGTGTAACGCTAAAGCAACATTAAAGGAAGCTTTCAATACCAATAAGCTTATGAATCTATGTAATGATTTTGGCTATGATGAGTTTGGATGTACAGGTAGGCATCCTTGGAAGCACAAAAAAGAAAATTGCTCTCAGTATCCAAAAACAATACAGAGAGGTGCTTCATCTGTATATTATCCAGTTGTTCTTAGCTCTTTGGTGATCCCTCCATACTCTGATAATGTAAATAATAAGATTGAAGAAAGTGAAGCGTTTAGAAGTTGTATAATCACAATAGGTAATGTTCCAGAGAATATGAGAAGTATTATTATTGAAAACCAAATAAATGAATGGTGTCATAATATAGCACTTGAAATAAGTATACCCAAAGATTTGATTATGTCGATTCTTAAAAGAAAGTGGCTAAGCGAATATGATCCAAATTATAATGTAACTGATATAAACTATAGAGCTGAAGAATATGATGCGTTAAATGGAAGCGTAGAAGTGGAAAAATTTACAGAAGGGGATTTTGAAAGAGAAGTAAAAAATTCAGGACTATATAATATTGATTCTGTTAAGTCTGTGGCACTGATACATAAAATGAGGGAAGTGCGTGCTTGTATAGGATTTTCCAGAATTAATCCTACTACAATGACATCAGTAAAAATATCAAATGCTAATTTCGTTAATATTAAAGATAAAAGGTTAAATTGGTATCCTGGATATCAGGTTAGAGGAGAAGGAATTTTTATTGAGTTTGATAATGTTAGAATTAAAAATTGGGCTGAAAATACTGAAGGACTAAATGAAAGAATAAAAGAAATTGACAAACATTATAATAACTCTTTTATGGGTAAACAGAATCCAAGAGCAATTACACCTAAGTTTGTTTTCCTTCATACCCTAGCCCATTTACTAATACGACAATTAAGTTTTGAATGTGGTTACAGTATAGCTTCGTTAAGAGAGAGAATATATTGCTGTGATGAAACTGATGGTAAAGAGATGGCTGGAATATTAATATATACTGCTAGTGGTGATTCAGAAGGTACACTAGGAGGCTTGGTTAGGCAAGGCTATCCCGATTGCTTTCCACTAATTTTTAGGAAGGCAGTTAAATCAGCTATTATATGTTCAAATGATCCTGTCTGTATTTTAAGTCATGGTCAAGGAAGAGAATCTCTTAATCTAGCATCATGTTATTCTTGTGTTTTGATCCCAGAAACGAGCTGTGAAGAGTTTAACGTGTTTCTTGATAGAGGTGTGATAGTTGGGACTTTTGATAATCATAATTTAGGATTTTATAATGGGCTAGCTTATGGAAACTAAGGAGGATTAGTTTTATAT
>JAEXZL010000112.1 GCA_023451395.1 Bacillota bacterium
AATCTTAGATACTTCAGAAGCAGGAACCTCATCATATCTTTCAAACTTGCTTCTAAAGCTACCTCTTGCCTGAGTCATGGATCTAAGGTCTGTAGCATAGGTGAACATTTCTGCCATAGGAACCTCAGCCATTATCTTCTGAAGTCCATCCTCTGGCTCCATTCCTAAAACTCTACCTCTCTTCTTGTTTATATCTCCTATTATATCTCCCATGTAGCTATCGGGAACCATAACCTCAAGCTTAAGAATTGGTTCAAGAAGTATTGGTTTAGCCTCCTCAAGGCCCTTCTTATATGCTAAGGATGCAGCTACCTTAAAGGCCATTTCTGAGGAATCTACTGGATGGTAGGATCCATCATGAAGAGTTGCCTTTAGTCTTATAACAGGATAGCCTGCCAGTACCCCTTTAATTATACATTCTCTAAGTCCCTTTTCTACAGCAGGGATATAATTTCTAGGAACAACTCCACCTACAACCTGGTCTACAAATTCCAAATCATCAATTCCATCTTTTCTAGGCTCAAATTTAATTTTAACATCACCATATTGGCCGTGACCGCCAGACTGTTTTTTGTGTTTTCCCTGAACATCGGCAATGCCTTTAATGGTTTCTCTATAAGGCACCTTAGGTGTTTGAAGCAGAACATCTACACCAAACTTATTTCTAAGCTTTGAGGCTATAACCTCTAAGTGGGTTTCTCCTACTCCAGATACTATAGTTTCTGCATTTTCTATATCTCTTGCCACCTTAAAGGTTGGATCTTCATCTAATAGCTTGCTTAAACCTGAAGATATCTTATCCTCATCTCCCTTAGCCTTAGGAAGAACCGCCATAGATATTACAGGCTCTGGGAATTTTATTGTTGAATATTCAATGTTAAAGGCCGGATCGCAAATGGTGTCACCGGTACCTGTATATTGGAGCTTAGCAACTGCACCGATATCTCCAGCAATAATTCTATCTGCGGGAATCTGTGATTTACCTCTTAGATAGAATATCGTACCAATCTTTTCACTCTTCTCCTTAGTTGAATTGGTAACCACTGTATCTGGAGTAATCTCCCCAGTTATAACTCTAAATAATGACATTTTACCAACGAAGGGGTCTGCTACAGTTTTAAACACTATAGCTGAGAAAGGATCCTCACTGTTAAGGTTAATCCTAACTTCTTTGTTGTTCTTTTTATCCATTCCCTTCTGAGAAACAGCATATTCGGGAGATGGGAAACACTCTAGTATGTCATTCATAAGATTATCCATTGCTATCATAGTAGTAGCACTTCCGCACATAACAGGAGCTATATCACCGCTTACACAGCCCTTAATAAGTCCGCTATATATCTCTTCATAGCTGAGCTCCCCTTCTTCAAAATATTTGTCAAGAAGGGCTTCATCAGTTTCTGCTACTGCCTCCATAACCATCTGTCTGCATTCCTCTATTTTATCCTCAAGCTCTGCAGGAACTTCTCCTCTTTCCATCTTCTTTGTTTTAGGATTATAGTAATCTGCAGTATGAGAAATTATATTAACAATCCCCTTAAATTCTGACTCCTTGCCTATGGGATATTGTATTGGTACCACAGAAATACCAAATTGCTCTTTAAGCTGTGCTAGTGTCTTATCATAATCACTATTTTCTCTATCTAATTTATTTATAAAAAAGGTCCTTGGTAATTTTATATTATTTACATAAGACCATGCTTTCTCAGTTCCTACTTCTACGCCTGCAGCTCCGCATACTACTATCATTGCTACGTCACAGGCTCTCATTCCTTGAATCTGTTCGCCTACAAAATCAAAATATCCTGGTAAGTCCACAAGATTAATTTTTACATCCTTCCATTCAAAGGGTGTTACTGCTGCTGATATAGATATCCTTCTCTTTTTCTCCTCTGCATCAAAATCTGAGGTAGTGTTTCCTTCATCTACTTTTCCAAGTCTGTCTACAGTTTTTGAAGCATATAAAAGTGCTTCTGTTAATGATGTTTTCCCCGATCCGCTATGACCGAGGATACCGACATTTCTTAGATTGTTTATTTTGTAATCTTTCATAAGACATTGCTATTAAGCTAAAATCACTTAATAGCTTTCACCTACCTTTCCTTATATTTTGAATCATGGTGAATTTATAATAATCTGCTGGTAATTCAGCACATTTCAATTTAAACAGCTTTTAAAATATCCCTAAGCCTATGTATATTATCAAAGCTTAGAAAATATATTAGAAGCCTAAGTAAACCTATACATTTTACAATATAAAAACTTAGACAGAATCTTAAGTTTCCTTAATTAAAAAGGGTGTAAATTATATATTCTCCACAATGAGTTAATTTCCTTTCAAAGGTTTATAATTTTCTGAATATATAATTTATTTTAATTATATATTCATTAATGATAAAAAGCTAACTCTATATTTATTCTTCACAAGCAGTATTACTTAAAATTCTTATGCTAGCTTGTTATAAAAAGAAATTATGTATACTTACGCAATACTGTATAATTTTTCCCTTATAAGCATTCCCTATATTTATATATTTATTACTATATTTAGAATTATTATAAAATTAACATCTGAATTTTATGAAATTTTAGTAAATCGGATGCTATAAGGAAAATTTATAATATAATCACAAAAAATTGACACTTTATTACATTTTATATTGACTTTCGACATTATTTTAGGTATAATTAACCAGAATATTTTTTAGAAGATTTAATTTCTTATTTATATTGTAAACTTTTTTAATTAATGTTATAATTAGCCAAAACGTTTTCTTGATAAAATTTAACACTTTATTTACATTATAAATTACTTAAATTAATTATGGCTATTCTTAAAAGTCAAACTAATGGATGTTTCATTCAACCAGACAATAAATTAGATTTTTCAGAAAGGCCCTATTGGAGATGATAGTCTTGAGTGAAACCGCCCTTGGGCAGAATGATAATGAAAAAAGCCAATTTAGGCAAAAATTAAATGCACTATGGAAGGATAAGAGACCTTATAAAAAAAGGCTTTTGGCTGCGGCTGCTTCGGCGTTTTCCTTGTGTTTTACCCTTATATTTTTCGGCCCTGTGGAGATAACTGCCTTCAGCTATGACTCGCTGAATTTTGATGTTTTAGCTATAACACCGATAATGGCAGTTGCGGCAGTAGCCGTTTTTCTTGTTCTTTCTTTATTGATTTCCGCCCTCAGAGGTAAAATTTTTAATTACGCTGTCAGTTTCATCTTTGCCATTACCATAAGTGGATATATTCAAGGGAACTTTTTAAACGGCAATTTAGGAGCTCTTACGGGAGATCCCATAGACTGGCATAATCAAACACGCAAAATGATAATTAACCTGATTATTTGGTTTGTTATTTCACTTGTACCTTTTATTATACTGTATTTTAACAAAAAGAATTGGTATAACGTAGTAACCTTCGGATCAATCTTGCTTGTTATAATGCAGTCCGTCGCCCTTTTTCAAGTATATACCATTGAAAAACCAAAAAATTATGGTTATTACTTATCAGCAGATGGGATTTTTGATTATTCCTCTAAAAAGAACACCTTAGTCTTTTTATTGGACAGGCTGGATTATGAATTTATAGAGGAAGTCCTTAAGGATGATCCATCTTTCTTTGATGACATGGATGGATTTACAAGCTATACCAATGCTATATCTGAGCATGCCAGAACGAAGCCAGCTGCTAATTTTATACTTACTGCCTGCGAGGAATACGCTTACCAGATCCCCGCAGAGGAATACTTTGATAAATCTTGGACTGCAGGCGGAAGGAATATACTAGGTGACTTAAAAGAGGCTGGGTATAAAATCAATATTTATTCAGAAATGGGGAATATGTTCGGAAGCGGAGAAACTGCAGAAAAATATGTATCCAACATATTCAGCATAGATAATAGTAAAGAAACCATAGAAAAAGATGTGACAAATAATAAGCTGAATGTTCCAGAGGTTTTTCGAAATCTATTTTACTTATCAACATACAGATATGCTCCCACTGCAATTAAGCCATTTTTCTGGAGCTATACAGGAACAATAAATAACAGCACTTATTTAAATAGCTCAGTATATGAGATAGATGAAACAAAATATGCTGAAGGTATTAAAAAATTTAACGTGGACGACGAGTACGGATATTTTAAGTTTTATCACTTTAACGGTTCCCATCCACCCTATTCAGTGAAAGAAGACGGAAGCAAAAGCACGGAGCTCACATCTTCCCTTGAACAAACCAAAGGCAACTTTGAAATTTTATTTAAAGCCTTCAACAAAATGAAAAAGCTTGGAATCTACAAAGACACAGGGATAATCATTACCGCTGATCATGGAAGTGCTATCTCAGATGACGAGCCATTACAAAAGGCTACCAGGATCGGATTGTTTTATAAACCTCCTGGCAGCGAAGAAATGTCGCTTAAAACATCTAAGGCTCCGGTTTCCCTAAAAAACCTACCTGCCACTATATTAAAATCCTCTGGCTTGGACTATACAGACTATGGTCGTCCTCTTGATGAGGTTAAAGAGGATGAAAAAATAACCAGAACCTTTTATAAAGCTGTTATGAAGGATGGAAGGGAGGACAAGCTGTATATTTATGAAGTCGAGGGAGATGCCTCAGACTTTAATAATTGGAAAAATATTAATGTTGTTCCAATTGAACACTCATTCTATTAATTTAGCAAAGGAAGATAAAAAGATGAAAAAAATCAGTACAATATTTACATTTAGCCTATTTTTTGCTCTGGGAATGATGTTTTTTTCATTCGCTGCCAGCGCATATATAGACCCATCTGCTATGACTTATATAGTGCAAATAGTAGTGGGAATAGTAATAGCTGGAGGAGCTGCTTTCGCATTTTATTTTAAAAGAATAAAAAGAAAATTAACCAAAAAAAGCGGAAGCGCTATAGATGATTATGATACAAAAGACGACTATACTTATGACGATGACGATGATGAATTTGATGACAGCAATATAGATATGGACGAATACGACTTTGAAGAAACAAAGGATAAAAAAGACTCAAAAAAAAGTGATAAAACAGTTGTTTAAAGGCGATTATAAAGCACTTGTGATAATAGCAGGTGCTCTTCTAGCAGCTTTTATTGTAAATTCCTTTCTTATTACCGTCGTTAGAATCGTCGGAGATTCAATGCAGCCTACTTTATATGAAAACAATTGGTTTTTGGTGGACCGTCTTGCATACATAAATTCGGAACCTGAATATGGAGATATAATAATATTTAAAAAACAGGATGTAACGGGCGGAGTTATTGTAAAAAGAGTTATTGGTACACCAAATGACACTGTTGAAATAAAAAATGGTTTTGTATATATAAATGGCAAATTGACTGAAGATGAATTTTCCGCGGCATCAGAGAGGGATAATTTCGATAAAATTATAGTTAATGAAGATTCTTATTTTGTTCTTGGAGACAACAGGAACTCGTCTAGCGACTCCCGGATATGGGACAACCCATTTGTGAACCGAGATGAAATTATTGGAAAGATATGCTTTAAGCTCTTTCCTAAAATAAAAAATGTAACTTAGGAGTAGGAAAATTATCATATGGGGATTATAGGAGAAATACTGGGCACACCGCTCGGTTATGTTATGAAACTATGCTATGACGTAATTAATAATTACGGAATATCAATAATATTATTTACACTTTTGTCAAAGGTTATATTGTTACCGGTTTCTTTAATGGTTCAAAAAAATTCCATTAAGATGATCAAAATGAAACCGCAACTGGATGCACTTAAATATCAATATGTAGATGACCAGGATGCATTACTGGATGCCCAAAGTGCACTGTATAAAAAAGAAAAATATAATCCATTTGCAGGCACTATACCCTTGCTTATTCAGTTGCCGCTGATATTTGGGCTTATAGACGTGGTATACAGACCACTGAAGCATATATTGCATTTTTCTCAGGAAGCCATAACTGCCTTTACCACAAAAACTATAGAGATTACTGGACTTGCTAATCTAGGATCTTCGCCAGAGCTGGTTGTAATGAAAAATGTAATCAATCCAGCAAATTACGACGCATATATATCTCTTCAAAACAGCACACTTCAAAACAGCGATGTAGCTTCCATGATTGAAAAAATGCAGTCTATAAATATGAATTTTATGGGTTTTGATCTATCTGCAACACCAACCCTTGCACTTAATTTTCTTGTTCTTATTCCAGTGTTCGCTGGCATCAGTGCTCTTATCATGTGCATTGTTCAAAATAAGATTAACGTCCTTCAAATTGAACAAAATGCCTTTGCTCAGTGGGGAATGACAGCATTTATGATTGCTTTTTCTGCGTATTTTGCATTTCTTGTTCCTGCTGGAGTAGGTCTGTACTGGATATTCGGAAACTTATTTTCAATTCCAGTAATGTACCTGGTAAATATAATATATAATCCAAAGCAATATATAGATTATACTACCTTGAACAAGTTAAAAGAAAAGGCCAAGGAAGAAGCGGAAATAAACCGTAAAAACACTAAACTATCAAAAAAGTACTACAAAGAAATATGTAAAAATAACAACCTTCAAAAAATGAATCTCATGTTCTATTCAGAACAAAGTGGTTTTTATAAGTATTTCGAGAATATTATAAATGCTCTATTAGAAAATTCCAATGAGACTATATATTATATAACCAGTGATCCAAAGGATAAAATATTTGAATGCAAAAACGATAGGATCAAGCCTTATTATATAAGCGGAAATCAACTTATTGCCTTTATGATGAAGCTTGAATGCAAGATGGTTATAATGACCACTCCGGACTTGGAAAAGTACCATATTAAGAGATCAAAGGTAAGAAAAAATATTGAGTATGTGTTTGTGGACCATGCCTGCACCAGCTTTAATTTGACTTATCGTACCGGTGCCTTGGATTATTTCGATACAATTTTTGTAGTTAGCCGTAATCAAGGAATAGAAGTCCGTGAAATGGAAAAGCTCAGAGGAACCAAAAAGAAACGTATCGTTAAGTGTGGTTACGGTCTTATAGACAATATGATAGCGTCCTATAACGCGCTAGAAAAAACTAAAAATGAGAAACCCACTATACTTGTTGCACCCTCTTGGCAGTATGATAATATTCTGGACAGCTGCCTTGATAATATTCTTTCAGAACTGGTATGCGATAAGTATAAGGTTATTGTACGGCCACATCCACAATATATAAAAAGATTTCCATTGCAAATGGAGAGCATTATTGAAAAATATAAAGACAAATTCAGTTCTGATTTCGTCATTGAAACAGATTTTTCATCTAACGTTACCGTTTATACAGCTGACATGGTAATAACCGACTGGTCCGCCATTGCCTTTGAATTTAGTTTTACCACAGACAAGCCTACGCTTTTTATAAACACAGCCATGAAGGTAATAAATAAAGATTATAAAAAAATAAAACTTAAACCTTTTGATATTACAGCCAGAAATATTATAGGAAAATCTATCAGCAAAGAGGAAACAAAAAATATTTCTGATGTTGTCTATGGACTTCTTTCTGATCAAGACAGCTATAGAGAAAGAATACAAGAGCTTAAAAACAGCTATTTCTACAACCTTGGAAGAAGCGGAGAAGCAGCGGCTGATTATATTATAGAGCGGCTATCTGGAAAGGGTCCTTCGGAATCCGAAGATTTGTCCTCGAAAAAACAAGAAGAACAGGTTATAAGTTAAGTTCAAAATTACAAAAATAGAGCGTTGCAGTGAACACACGCTTTGTTTTTGTAATTTTATATTAAAAAATACCTAAATTTTGTTCATTAAAAAACATAAAAAATAAATATTGAACATGAAAGGAATTAAAACAATGAAAAAAAATAAAAGAATCATTAGAACTGTGTTGTCTTTTATTATCTTGACCGGAATTATTTCTCTTACGGGGTGTTCTTCCAAAAAAGAAACGGTATTGATTTATACAAGCGCTGAGGACTATAGAGTAGCAGATTTAAAAGCACGTTTGGATGAAGAATTCCCAGACTACGATATCGTTGTGGAATATAAAGATACTGGTAGCCACGCCGCTAAGCTTATTGCTGAAGGAAAGGATACAGACTGCGATATAACATATGATCTGGAATATGGTTATTTGGAACAGCTAGCTAACTCTGGAGTTCTGGCTGATGTATCGTCCTATGATACTTCCGTCTATTCAGAGGATGCAGTGCGTAGTAAAAATTTTCTACCTGAAGTTCGAAACGGAGGAGCAATAATAATTAATCCCGATGTTTTGAAAGAAAAAAACCTTTCCGCTCCGGAAAGTTATGAGGATTTGCTTAAACCTGAGTATAAAGGGCTAATCTCAATGCCGAATCCTAAATCATCTGGAACAGGATATATGTTTTTAAGAGCTCTGGTAAACTCTATGGGAGAGGATAAAGCCTTTGCTTATTTTGACAAACTCACTGAGAATATACTTGCATATACATCCTCCGGATCTGGTCCAGTTAATGCTTTAAAAAATAAGGAAGCAGCAGTTGGCTTGGGAATGACTGCTCAGGCTGTTACAGCAATAAACGAGGGAGCAAACCTTGAGATAATTTATTTTGAGGAAGGTTCTCCATTCTCAATGTATGGTCAGTCAATAATCAGTGGAAAAGAAGAGAGAGAATCTGTTAAAAAGGTTTTTGATTTTATGATAAACACATACAGTAAAGAAACAAATGAAAAATTTTATCCTGAACAGATATATAAGAATACAAGTATTACTATAAAAAATTATCCTAGTAACATTAAATATGCTGATATGAATGGCAATACAGTAGAAGAAAAAAATAAGCTACTGAGTAAATGGAAATATTAATTATTATTAGTTGAGGGGAAGTGTAAATGTGGGGGACCTTAGACATAAATTAGACGTGACTTCACTGGTTTATAATTTTGGAAGTAAGAGAGTATTGGATAACGTCAGCTTCAGTGTATTAGAAGGAGAATTTCTTTCAATTTTGGGACCATCAGGCTGTGGCAAAACAACCTTGCTAAGGATACTTATAGGGCTTTTGAAGCCCACGGAAGGGCACATTATAAAAGACGGTTTAGATATTACACAAGTTTCTCCCTCCCACCGCAGCATGGGAATTGTGTTTCAAAATTATGCTCTCTTTGAAAACATGACAGTTTTAGGAAATGTTGAATATGCGCTAAAAATAAAGAAGTCTACAAAAACTAATGCAAGAAGCAAAGCTATAGCAATGATTGAACACATGGGGCTTTCAAAGCATATGTACAAAAAGCCCTACGAGCTCTCCGGCGGGCAGCAGCAGAGGGTTGCCATTGCTAGGACCCTTGTGCTCAATCCTGATATAATTTTATTTGACGAACCTATGTCTGCTCTGGATGTGGCAACCAGATTGATGCTGAGAAAAGAATTGAAGAAAATTCAGGCAGAGTTTGGTACAACCATGATCTATATTACCCATGATCAGGAGGAAGCATTTGCACTATCTGACAGGATAATGGTAATGGATGAAGCGAAGCTTGTACAGATTGGCACACCTGAAGAGATAATTGAATCTCCTGCAAACGATTATGTGCGATCTTTTGTCATAGATAATTTGCAGATGAAAATAGATTCTCTGGCAAAATGTGTGAGGTGATTTTTTGAAAAATATAAAAAGACCGCCTCATGTGAGCAAAAAAAACAAAGTATTTAGCACATCAGATGGGATTAAGTTAATTATTGGGTTGATTTTTACTGTTATGGTTATTTATCCTATTATCCGAATGTTTATGTATATAGACTCGGCCAGTATAAAACGTGTTATTTCAGCCCCTATCTTCTTTCAAGCTTTAGGAAACTCGGTAAAAGTTGCAGCGATAGCTACAGTCATCACCTTGATATTATCCTATTTTCTCGCAATGTGCATAGAAAGATCAGGGATCAGATTTACAGGATTATGGAATATAATATTGGTGCTTCCAATGCTTATTCCTTCCATTTCTCATGGAATGGGTTTGATAGTGCTCTTAGGAAATAATGGTGTTATAACAAGACTGTTCAACTTAAAGTGGAATATATATGGAATGTGGGGTATAATTGCTGGTTCTGTTATGTATGCCTTCCCTATAGCATTTCTCATGATAAAAGACGTCCTTAAGTACGAGGATAGATCACCCTATGAAGCAGCGGAGATTTTAGGAATACCAAAATGGAGGCAGTTTGCATCTATAACTCTGCCGTATCTTAGAAAGCCTCTTATTTCAGTAGTCTTCGCCGTTTTTACCTTGGTAGTAACAGATTATGGAGTGCCTCTCATGGTTGGAGGTAAATTTTCCACAATCCCGGTTATTATGTATCAGGATGTAATAGGGCAGCTGGATTTCGGTAGTGGTTCAGTTTACGGAGTGATCTTGCTTATTCCAGCGGTAATAGCATTTATATTCGACTTGCTAAATAAGGATACGGGAAATTCAACCTATGTTACAAAAAAAATCGAAGGTATGCAAAATAAAACTATACAAGCCCTTTCCTATTTATATTGCGGAATAATTTCCCTTTGTGTGTTACTTCCTATTGTTTCATTTATAATATTAGGATTTGCGGAAAATTATCCAGTAAATTTGAAATTTACATTTAAGAATATATTACAAACCATGAATATGAATGCAGATCGATACCTTTTGAATTCCATAATCATAGCAATTATGGTTTCTATATTAGGTGTGATTATTGCTTTTATAACAGCTTATTTTACCTCCCGTATGAAATCTAAGTCATCAAAATTTCTTCATCTTATCGCTATTACTTCTGCCGCTATACCTGGAATCGTTCTTGGGCTTTCATATGTTATTGTTTTTAAAGGAAGCTTTATATACAAAACCATTGCAATACTGATAATGGTAAATATAATTCATTTTATTGCTTCACCTTATATTATGATTTATAACTCCTTGAATAAAATAAACGAAAATCTAGAATCTGTGGGAAAAACTCTTGGTATAAGCAGAATCAGAATGATAAAGGATGTATTTATTCCTCAGTGTGCCGTTACTATATGTGAGATGCTTTCATATTTTTTCGTCAATTGTATGATGACTATCTCTGCAGTATCCTTTTTGGCCACAACGTCAAATAAGCCTCTAGCTCTAATGATAAATCAATTTGAGGCTCAGATGCAGCTTGAATGTGCAGCGGTAGTATCACTGGCAATTTTACTAGTGAATATAGTTTTAAAAATAGTAATATACATGGTAAAAAAATATATATCAGGTCATAAGGCCTATAATAAATACTTAGCAAAGGAAGCCGTATAATTATGATTACAAAAAAGCAGTTTGATATATTGGTATACCTAGCGGAATGCGAGAATAAAGAATCACAGCGAGGTATTGCACAAGGAACAGGAATGTCCGTGGGTACAGTTAACAAGATAATGTCCGAGCTTTCCGAAATGGAATTTGTATCTGATGGTAAAATAACTGAAAAGGGATATACCCAGTTGGATAATTATCGAGTTAAAAGGGCAGTATTTATTGCAGCGGGATTTGGCTCCCGCCTTGCCCCTATAACCTTCAACACACCAAAGCCTCTAGTACGGGTAAAAGGAAAACGAATAATCGATTCTCTCCTAGATGCAGTGTTAGCACAAGGTATAACGGAAATTTATATAGTTCGTGGATATCTTGGTGAGCAATTTGATCAGCTACTATATAAATATCCAATGATTAAATTTATTGAGAATCCGGATTATAACGAGGCTAATAATATATCTTCCATTTATTGTGCTAGATATCTTCTAAAAAACGCATATGTATTAGAGGGGGATCTACTTCTTTATAATCCAAAGCTCATAACAAAATACCAGTATATGTCTAATTATCTTGGAGTTCAAGTTGAGAAGACCGATGACTGGTGCCTGTATTCAGATAACGGAAGAGTATCAAAACTAGCAATAGGTGGAGTTAATTGCTATCATATGTTTGGGATATCATATTGGACTGAGGAAGATGGTGCAAAACTAGTTGATGATATCAAGAATGTTTATCATGCTCCTGGAGGCAAGGAGCGCTACTGGGATCAGGTTGCACTTGAATATCATATTGACAACTATGATGTGTCTGTCCGAGAATGTACTTTTGATGATATTACCGAGATAGATACCTTTAACGAACTTAAAAAAATTGATAAAACCTATGATATGTAAAAATTGTGGTGTTATTATTTTATAAATCGGATAGAAGGTAGATAATTATTTTATCTACCGACCTCCTCCGCCACCGAGTGTACCCTTCGGTACACGGCGATTCTTTAGTATACTCTTTTATTTTAGCTTTTATTTTATTCACTGCCTTTGGATGTATACGAAGTCTGGTGGCGTTCTTACTTTTATAGAAAGAGAATGCCAAGAACTTAATTTTCCCGGCATAGGCTACTACGGCTTTCTCTCATTTACTTTAAGGAATAACTTCTTCTCTATAAAAGGTATTATGTTATCAATGGTTCGTGTTGTACCTTTTTGGCTTTTACAAAAAATTACTATAAAGTATTCTTAACTACCACTCCAGCATTCAAGTATTTGTGGATTAATGATATAAATCTCCCATCCTTGATGATTCATTAGAGAACTTCAATAAGTTTGCTCTGTTTAACAGAAGAGTTTTTTCATTAGCCTTTGGCTACTATTTTTACTTAATTATATACCGGGTTAAGCATTGACTTAAGGGTTTCTCTTATACCTTCTTCAGTGATAATATTATCTCTTTTCTGTATCTCCCCTCTTAATGTATAAACTATGCTAGGAGCCTCTACAGTGCCTAACCTTGCGGCTAGGGAAGCATTCTTATATACGTCTATCTTGTTGACCTTTATTTCTCCATCCATCTCTTTTTCAATATCTTCTATAACCTTTAAATATTCTCGGCTCTTCTCATCTATTGGCGACCAAAGATATATTATACCTGGTTTCTCCACCTGCATTATCTCTGACTCAAAGACTTCTGATTCGGCAATATACTTTTCAGCTCCCACTCCTGCTATAGCTCCATCACCTACAGCTGTAGCTACCTGTTTAAGGAACTTATCTCTTACATCCCCTACTGCAAAGACACCCTCTAAATTAGTTTCCATAGCTTCATTGGTAATGATAAAACCTCTGCTATTTAAATTTATCTCTTCTTTAAATATCTCTGTATTAGGCAAATAACCTATGAACAGGAAGCAACCGTCTACTGGTACATCTATAAGGCTTCCTTTTTTTACATCCTTGAGAACTACAGTATTTAGCCTCTCCTCACCCTTAAATTGATGAACTGTAGAGTTCCAGATAAACTCCATCTTTGGATTCTTTAAGGCCTGTGATTGAGCTATCTTATTAGCATCCATAATTCCTTCATCATGGATTACGGATACAATTACCTTCTTAGCAAATTTAGTTAAGAACATTCCTTCTTCTATAGCTGCATCACCGCTGCCTATAATCATAACTGTTTTATCGGTATAAAAAGCTGCATCACAGGTAGCGCAGAAGGATATGCCTTTATCATAAAGATATTTTTCCTCATCTATAGCACCTGTAAGTCTTGGCTTTCCACCGGTAGCGAGAATCACAGCCTTAGCATGATAATCTATTCTAAAGGTTTCAACAACCTTATCCTTCCCTTGAAGCTTAACTCCTTTAACGTCTGTAAGTTTAAAATCCACACCAAAGTTCTTAGCCTGTTTATGAAAGAGATTCATAAGCTTTGTTCCTGATATCTCTTCTGGAAACCCAGGATAATTAGCAATCTCGCTGGTATATGTGGCCAATCCACCTACTAAGGATTTTTCAATGAGAAGTGTTTTTAGTTGAGCTCTACCACAATATATAGCTGCTGTAAGCCCTGCTGCACCTCCCCCTATAATCACTACATCATAGTACTCATTTTTCTTTATCATATTAATCTCCTTTAAAAAGATTATTTTAGTATTTTAGTTTAAAAATAAAGGCGACTATTTTTTTAGCCACCTTAATTCAGTGAAAATTACTATCATAATTACATAAAATATTTCACTAGAAGTTTGCTGCCTATCCATGCTCCTACAAACATAAATACCCAGTAAACCCAGCCGTGGAGCGAGAGGGAAGCTACACCACTGAATAGGGCTCCTATATTACAGCCAAAGGCTATTCTTGCTCCATAACCCATCATAAGTCCACCTAATACCGCTGCAACTACCTGCCTTAAGGATTTTATTTTCTTTATTTTAAATTGTGA
>JAEXZL010000140.1 GCA_023451395.1 Bacillota bacterium
AGTTAGTTTAGAAGATATAGAAAAAGAATCGGAAGCATTAAAGAATATATTTAAAAAACAGGAAAGATTAGCTCTGTTAAAGCAGGAGTTATCGGCTATTGAATTAGAGCTTAAATATTTTTATCAATACTTACAGGAAACTAATGTAGATATTGATAAAATTAAGCTGCGAAGGGATATAAGTTCTTCAAAGCTCATGAAATTATGGCAAGAATGTCAGAGGTTTTCTGATCGAGAGAAGAATGTTGGTCTGATATTTAAGCTAAAGAGTATATTTTACTATGGTATTTCTGATTGGAGTTTTTACAAACAAAGTATAGCAATAATAATTACATCCATGCAGGGATTGTTTTACAAGACTAAATTAAATGAAATAAAATTAGAAATACAGGTAATTGAAAAAGAACTTAATATGTCTGGAAGTATAACTATAGACACTATGTGTGATAAATCTATGAAATTTCTTAAGAATATACTTTATGATAAATATGGTGGTAGCCTCGAAAGAAAAGTATTTTCAGAAGAGGATTTATGGAAAAATATGCACGATGTACTTAAAGAATATCCTATAGTATTAAGTACAACATTTTCATCAAGAAGTACTTTGAGTAAGAGTGAAATCTATGATTATCTTATTATGGATGAAGCTTCTCAGGTTGATATTGCTACGGGAGCGTTAGCATTGTCTTGTGCCAGGAATGTCATAATTGTTGGAGATACAAAGCAGCTGCCAAATGTTATTACAGAGGATGTAAAAATACGCTCTCAGGCTATTTTTGATTCATTTAAAATTAATGAAGGATATAAATACACAAATAGTTTTTTGAAATCAATATTAGATATTATTCCACAGGTACCTCAGACCTTACTAAAAGAACACTATCGTTGTCATCCTAAGATTATCAATTTCTGTAATCAAAAGTTTTATCAGGGTGAGCTTGTTATTATGACAAAGGATAAAGGCGAAGAAGATGTGCTTTCAATCATAAAAACAGTAGAAGGAAACCATGAAAGAAATCATTATAGTCAGAGGCAGATAGATGTGGTTAAAAAGGAAGTCCTACCTAATTTGTCAGATAACCTTTCAGAAATAGGAATTATTGCACCATATAAAAATCAAGTTAATGCAATGAAAGAGGATATTGATAATATAGATGTTGCTACAGTTCATAAATTTCAGGGAAAAGAAAAAGATACTATAATTATATCTACCGTAGATGATGAAATAACAGATTTTACTGATGATCCTTATTTGATAAATGTTGCTGTATCTAGGGCAAAAAAGAAGCTATGTGTAGTAGTGTCAGGTAATGAGCAATCAGCAGATAGAAATATAAGCGATTTAGTTGCATATGTTGAGTACAATAATTTTGAGGTTAAGGAAAGTAAGATTTATTCAGTTTTTGATTATCTTTATAAGCAGTATACTAAGGCTAGATATGAATATTTACAGAATCATAAAAGGATATCTAATTATGATTCGGAAAATTTAATGTATGCGTTAATATCTAATATTCTAAAAAGGACTGAGTTCTCAACATTAGATGTTATATGCCATCAGCCCTTAAGTATGTTAATTCGCAATCCAGAATTGTTAAATGACAGTGAGTGTGCATATGCAATGAATCCATCAACACATCTGGACTTTCTTATTTATAATAGGATTACTAAAAAGCCAGTTTTGGCAATAGAAGTAGATGGGCATGGCTTTCATAAGGTTGGAACTGCTCAGGCAGAAAGGGATATTCTTAAAAATCGTATTCTTAAGTTGTACAAAATTCCACTTTTACGCTTAAAAACTAATGGAAGTGGGGAGAAAGAATTATTAGTAGAAAAGTTAAATGATATAATAGGTTAAATTTTTAAGGATATGTATATCATTTGAATATATAATAGTGCCTTGAATATTGGACAAGCACAATCTAAAAGGAACCAATTCCTTCATATCAATACAATAAAAACTTAATAAGCTATTTATGAGTGAAAGAAGGACTATCTATTAAAGATACTCCTTCTTTTTTATGCTAAGAAATCCTAAGATAAATGTTAAACTATAAAAGGTATGAAAAAAAATCCTACTTAAAATAATTATAGGAGGGTGTTAAAATAGCTTTAACATATAGAAGAAATAGGAAAAGGATAGATGTTATGAAAAAGACTAATGTCAGCAAAATTCCAAAAGGTGCATGGTTGTTGCTTTCCTTTGTATCAGCAATGTTATTATGGTGGCTCTTATCAATTAACGCACAAACAGCAAGAAGCTTTCCGAATGTAATGATAACGTTTAAGGCGTTACAAACTATGATACAGAGGGGAGTGTTTTGGACAGATATTTTAAGTAGCTTGATTTCCGTTGGAGCAGGCTTTGCAATAGGATTTGTGCTATCTTTGCCAGTAGCTATATTAATGGCATGGTATGCACCAGTTAGAAATATCATTGAGCCATGGATTCAATTTATTCGTAATATCCCTCCACTGGCTTATGTCCCATTGATAGTAATATCTGCTGGTGTTGGACGTAAACCTCAGATTATTGTTATTACCATTGCTACATTTCTTATTATGACAGTTACTATTTATCAAGGTGTTATTAATGTTGATGAGACATTAATCAAAGCAGCGAAAGTTTTAGGGGCTACGGATAAGGATATATTTTTAAAGGTTATTGCTCCTGCAACCTTACCCTTTATAATTACTGCAATTCGCCTTGGTAGTTCTACAGCACTAACCACATTAATTGCAGCAGAGTCTACAGGAGCGATGGCAGGTCTGGGAATGAGAATTAGATCTCTGAACAATAGCTTTGAGTCAGCACCTATGCTTCTTTATATAATCATTATTGGTATTATAGGTATGATCATTGAAAAGTTTGTAAAATTCTTAGAGAGAAGGTTCACAGGATGGCAGGAGAAGAGAGAAGTATAAAGGTAAGGATAGATAATGTTAAAAAGGTATTTGACACTCGTAATGGTGAGATGATTGCTTTAAATGGCGTTAGTCTTGATATTAAAGAAAATGAATTTGTCTGTGTGGTAGGTCCCTCCGGCTGCGGGAAATCTACTTTATTGAATATTATTGCTGGGTTATCAGAGCCCACATCAGGAAAAGTATACTGTGATGGAAAAGAGGTAATGGGTACTGGAACAGAAAGAGGGGTAGTGTTTCAGCAATATGCACTGTTTCCATGGATGACTGTAAAGAAAAACGTTATGTTTGGACTAAACTTAAAGGGAATCAAAGGCAGAGAAGCAGAAGAAATTGCAATGAAATACATAAAGATGGTTCAGCTAGAGGATTTTGCAAATCATTATCCTAAGGAGCTTTCCGGTGGTATGAAGCAGAGAGTTGCCATTGCAAGAGCCTATGCAGTAAATCCTTCCGTTCTCTTGATGGACGAGCCTTTTGGAGCCTTGGATGCACAGACAAGAACTCAGCTTCAGACGGAATTATTAGAAACCTGGGAAAAAGAACAAAAAACCTGTTTCTTTATTACTCATGATGTAGACGAGGCAATTATTCTTTCCCAAAGAGTGGTTATCATGAGTGCCAGACCTGGACGTATTAAGGAAATTGTTGATGTTAATATTCCTTATCCCAGAACACAAGAAACAAAGATGCATCCAGAATTCTTGGAATTAAAGAACTACATCTGGTCTCAGGTATATCAGGAGTATTTAGAAGTAAGGCAATAAGTATTTTATCTTGAAGCTTTAAAATTAACATAAAAATATATTTATTAAGGAGGACATGACAAAATGAAAAAGAAAGTATTAGGTTTATTAATGTCCATGGTAATGATCACAGGAGTTCTTGCTGGATGCGGAAATGAAGCTAAACCTTCCGATGATGCAAAGCCTTCAGTTACATTAAAGGTAGCGTACATGCCTAACTATGGAAGCCTTTGGTCAATTAAAAATGCCGTTGAAAAGGGCTATCTAAAGGAAGAAGGAATTAATGTTGAATTAGTTGAGTTCCAGGATGGACCAACAATCATTGCAGCAATGGAATCAGGTAGCATCGATGTTGGATACATTGGTCAGGGAGCTCATAAGTTGTGTATAAATGGCCAAGCTACAATTTTTGCCTTATCTCATATTTCAAATGGTGATGCATTAATTGGTGGTGAAGGTATAACCACTGTGAAAGGATTAGCTGGTAAAAAAGTAGCTTACTCCTCTGGAAGCTCCAGTGAAGATATCCTAGTGAATTCTTTAAAATTATCTGGCATGACAATGAAGGATATTGAAGCAGTTGATATGGATGCTTCTGCTATAGTTACAGCTATGCTCTCTGGCGGAGTTGATGCCGCTGCTACATGGTCACCAAATAGCTTAAAGATTTTAGAAGAAATGCCAAAGGCAACTAAGTTAGCAGATAATCTCACTTTCTCTAATGAAACTGTTTCCTTGGCTAGCTGGATTGCAATGCCAAAGTATGCAGCTGAAAACAAAGAAACTCTTGTAAAGTTCACCAGAGGATTATTTAAAGCAATGGATTATGCAGCAGATGAGCATCAGGAAGAAACAGCAGCTTTAGTTGCTAAGCAGGTTGCTCAGGATCAAAAAGCTGTATACGAGCAGCGTGGAGATGCACAATGGTTAACAGGTAAAGAGGTTGCTAAAGGAGCAGCGGATGGAACCGTAGAAAAATATTATGAATTACAGAAACAGAAATTCATTGAAACTAAAGCTGTTACTAGTAATCCAAAGGTTTCAGATTATGTATTGTTTGATGTAATGAAAGAGGCAGGACAGTACTAAATCTAGATACGGAAATACTTTCAGCAAAGGCAATGGTAGCTGTTAGAAATAAAATAGGGCTGCCATAGGCGGCTCTATTTTTACACATGAGTGGTATAAGAAAAGGAGTAATGTAATGCAGCATGATTATTATGATTTTAATAAGGAAGAGTTATTGAAAAATCCCAAAATTACCTTAGAAGTAATGAAAGATAATTCCTCGGTATTCAAAACTATTGCAGAAGAAATGGTGTCAGAAATCAAAAGGAAGAATCAATTGGGAGAAAAAACAGTTTACATTTGTCCCGTGGGTCCTGTGGGTCAGTATTCATATTTTGTGGATGCTGTGAACAATGAAAATATAAGCTTGAAAAATGTGTGGTTTATTAATATGGATGAATATTTAACAGAGGATAGAAAATGGATACCAAAGGAGCATAAATTAAGCTTCAGAGGATTTATGGATAGGACTGTATATTGCAAAATAAAGCCTGAGTTAGTTATGCCGGAAGAGCAGAGGATATTCCCAGATCCAGACAATATTACCTATATACCAGAATTAATTGAAAAGCTAGGTGGTGTGGATATCTGTTTTGGAGGAATTGGAATTAATGGACATGTGGCCTTTAATGAGCCTCAGGATGATTTAAGTGCAGAAGAATTTTTAAAATTAAAGACAAGAATCCTTGATATTTCACCGGAAACAAGGGCTGTAAATTCCATTGGAGATTTAAATGGTGCATTGGAGGATATGCCCTACTATTGCATTACCATTGGTATTAACGAAATTTCTAAAGCAGCAAAAATTCGTCTTGGATGTTTTCGTGACTGGCACAGAAGTGTTGTAAGAAGGGTTGCTTATGGAGAAAAGACTCCAGAATTCCCAATTAGCTTATTGCAGGGACATAAGGATATATCCATTCGCATGACGGAATTTGTAGCAAATCTTCAATAGTCATTGAAAGGAGTAGCTATGGATAATAAAGATATTTATATAGTAAATGGACAGGTGTTTATTCACCGCCACTTTGAAAAAAAGACTATCCATATTAAGAATGGTAAAATAAGAATTCTTTCATCAGACTTCCTGCCAGAAGGGGCAGACAGGGTTATAGATGTGGAAGGAAAAAGAATTGTACCTGGTTTTATTGAGGTACATACCCATGGTGCAGTTGGAGTAGATGTTAATGCTGCTACAGCAGAAGACTTAGAAAAGCTCTGCGGTTATTTTGCAGAAAACGGAACAACCTCTTGGTTATGCTCTGTACTAACAGATACAAAAGAACAAACCCTCTGGTGTATTAATGAATTTAAGAAGCATCGACACCTAGAGCATAAAGGTGCAAACCTTTTAGGTATCCATCTAGAAGGTCCCTTTTTATCAAAGGAATATAAGGGAGCAATGCCAGAATTCCTGCTTCAGCCACCTAATATGTCCTTGCTGAAGGAATATCAGGATTATGCAGAAGGAAACATAAAATATATCACAGTTTCCCCTGAGATAGAAGGGATTGTTGAGGATATTCCTAAGATGAAAGAGCTAGGAATGGAAGTGGCAATTGGTCATTCAGGAGCTGATTATGATGTATGCTGGAGGGCAATTAATAAGGGAGCTAACTGTTGTACCCATACCTTTAATGCCATGAAGCTTTTACATCAACATTTTCCTTCAGTTATGGGAGCTGCGCTAGAGTCAGATATTTATTGTGAAGCAATTTGTGATGGACGTCATCTTCACCCTGGCGTAGTTAGGTTATTGATTAAGACCAAGGGTATAGAGAAAGTTATTGCTGTGACGGATTCTATAATGGCAGCAGGGCTTCCAGATGGTAAATATAAGCTAGGAGTAAATGATATCCTTGTTGAGGGTGGCGATGCAAAATTAGCAGATACCGGTGTAAGAGCTGGAAGTACTCTAACCCCTAATAGGGCACTTAAAAACTTGCTGGCCTTTACTAATCGCCCTCTTGAAGAAGTGCTGCTGACCTTTACAGAAAATCCCGCAAAGATGCTTGGCATTTTTGATAGAAAAGGCTCTATTGATGAGGGAAAAGATGCGGATTTGGTAGTGTTAGATAAAGATAATAACGTTACAAAGGTTTTTGTTGGCGGAATAGAAGTAAAAAAGTAACAATAGAAGAAAATTTTTGGTGAATATGATAAAATGAATAAACATTAAAAGAAATACAGACATATCTTCATGGGAAAATCATAAGTAACAATTTATACTAAGGGAAAAGATCGGAGATAACTGAATGTTAATCATTTTAACTATTGTTTTAGTAATTGCATCTATTCTAATTTTATTCATGAAAAAAAGTAAGGAATCTATTCTTCTCTTTGGACTTTGCTTTAGCCTGATGCTAGAGATTTGCGGAGTTATGATTTTTATTGCAAAAAAAGGTGGCATTTCCACAGAAGTTCTCCACTTTTTGTATTTATCCAAAGGAATAAAAAATAGCATACAATATTTTTTAATTACTTTGAATCAGCTAGGGTATTTAATTGCATTGGGAAGAATATTATTTCCTTTTTTTATCATAGAGATTGCCATGAATTATTCTATGATTCCTTTAATAAGGCGTGAGTCCTGGGTTCGTAGATCAATGGCAATATTACCAATACTGTCATTAGTTTTATATTATCCACAAATATATCGCTATCTTTTAGAGAAAATAAATAGGTTTCCGGAAATGGTGGCAGAAGGAACTTTAATATGGATAACAGCATATCTAGCATTTTCAGCTTTTTTGTTACTGTATGAATTTAAGTCCATCACTATAAGGTTTTGTAAAAGACAATATAGCCAGATTATGATTTTCCTCTTTGCATTATCGGGGATTTACTATCTTTATTATAGGCAGGATTCAGGGCAGGTATATCAGTTTTATAGCTATAACAGTATCTGGAACAAGGGCGTTGGCTATTTGCAGATAGATCCATCTTTATCTAGTTATTTTATTTTGGTAGGAGTAAGCATAATATGCAGTATTTTAGGATTTTTTAGTCTAGCTAGATATACAAAAGGGAGCTTTGAAGATACAAAAGAGGATATGGTGATGGAGCGTAAGTTTGATACAGCTAAGGTTGGAGCCTCAATGTTTGTTCATAGTATGAAAAATCAGCTTCTCTCTAGTAGAGTAATCTATAAAAGAATAAAACAAGCTTATGAGGAGCCTGAAGTAGATACAGAAAAGGTTAAAGAATATGTAGATTCTTTGGAAAATCTTTATAATACAATGCTCCTTCGTACTGAAGAGCTTAACAGATTTATAAGATCAAAATCTATTACTATGATACCTGTAAATGTGGAGGAAATTATTGAGAATGCTCTAGAAAGATTTCATAGCAAATATCCCGATACAGAGGTTGGGCTGCAGATAAGTGGAGATATCACCATTCTTGCAGATAAGATACATCTTTGTGAGGCACTTTATAATCTTTTGATTAATGCCGAGGAGTCAGTGCTGGAGGCTAATAGGGGAGAAAATGGAAGGGTCTCTCTCTCCTGCTATAATGAACGACTATATACAATCCTTGAAGTTAATGATAATGGAAAAGGCTTATCTAAAAGTCAAATTAAAAAGATTTTTGACCCCTTTTATTCAAGCAAAAATTCCAATTTTAATTGGGGAATGGGCTTGTATTATGTACGAGAGATTGTTAAAAGTCATTTAGGTATGCTTCGTGTGGAAAGTAATGAAGAAGAAGGAAGCAGCTTTTTCATTTTATTCCCTAGATATCAGTGAAGAGGGTAATTATTATGAATAAAATTAGAATACTTATAGCCGACGACTTCCAATTGCTAAGAGAGGATATGAGCGAGCTTATAAACAAGCAGGAGGATATGGTAGTTGTTGGTGAGGCCTCCAGTGGAAAAGAAATTGTTTCCTTAGCAGAAAAGATAGAATTTGATTTAATTCTTATGGATATAGAGATGGAACAGATGAATTCAGGAATTCTTGCCACTGAAAAAATTAGAGAAAAATATCCAATGGCAAATATTATATTTTTGACCGCTCATGAGACGAAAGAAATAATAGTTACGGCTATGGGTGCAGGGGCCGTGGACTATATGGTAAAGGGATGCACAGAGGAAGAGATCCTTTATCATATTCGTTCTGCCTATGAGGGTAAGCCAGTGATGGAAAGCAGAATCCATGAGACTATAATGCAGGAGTACGCAAGATTACAAAAGAGTGAAAGAAGCCTGCTATTTTTTATAAATAATATATCAAAGCTCACTACTGTAGAGAAAGAAATTATTAAACTATTGCTGAAAGGGTATAAGACCCATGAAATAGTTGCTGTCCGCTGCGTTGAGCCAAGCACAGTTAAAACACAGATTAAGGGGTTATTAAGAAAGTTTGGCTGCAGCAGGACAAAGGAGATTGTTCAGATTATTCGTGACTTGAATATTGAAAACCTTTTTACCGTGAATTAATAATACATAAGGGAGGCGGGGCCTTGGTGAATAAAAACATTTTAATAGTCCATGGAGGTGGGCCCACAGCAGTAATCAATGCTTCACTATATGGTGCTGTTAAAGAAGCAAAGAAGCATGGGAAAATCAATCACATCTATGGGGCAAAAAGGGGAATTGGTGGAGTATTACGGGAAGAATTTATTGAGCTGGAAAAGGTACCAGAGGCAAAATTAGAGCTTTTGCTTCAGACTCCAGGAAGCGCCATTGGAACTTCTAGAGAACCTCTGGAGCAGGAAGACTATGATATGATTTGTGAAATCTTAACAAAGCATAATATCAAATATGTGCTCCTTAATGGTGGTAACGGAACCATGGATACCTGTGGCAAGCTATATAGGACTTGTAAGAATAAAGGCTTAGATATTTTAGTTATGGGAATTCCCAAAACCATGGACAATGATATTGCTGTTACAGATCATAGTCCAGGCTTTGGAAGCGCAGCCCGTTATATTGCTCAAAGTGTAAAAGAAGTCTGTGCAGATGTAAGTGGACTACCTATTCATGTAGTTGTAATAGAAGCCTCTGGAAGAAATGCTGGATGGATTACAGCAGCAAGCTCTTTAGCTGATGATGGAGATGGCATGGGACCGGATTTAATCTACCTACCGGAGAGGCCCTTTGACAAAGAAAAATATATTAAAGATGTAAAAGGACTATTGGAAAAAAAGTCTGGAATTGTTGTGGTTGCCAGTGAAGGTTTAAAGGATAAGGACGGATTGCCAATTGTAGAACCGATTTTTAAAACAGAAAGAGCTACTTATTTTGGGGATGTAAGCACCTATTTAGCAAAGCTTGTCATTGAGCAATTAGGCTACAAGGCCAGGGGTGAGAAGCCGGGACTACTAGGAAGAACATCCATACCTCTCCAAAGCCCCATTGATAGAGAAGAGGCAGAGCTTGCAGGGAAAATAGCCTGTGAAGCTGTTCTCCAGGGTGAAAGTGGTAAGATG
>JAEXZL010000164.1 GCA_023451395.1 Bacillota bacterium
AATTATGGCTATAAATATAGTTCAAGATTATAAATTAAAGAGGGGTGAAACAAATGGCAATAAGTGATAAAGCAAATAGAGGTGAATGGGCAGAGGCCTATGTTTTTTTAAAAGTTTTAGGTGAAGGTAAAATTAATGCAGGTGATGTAAATGGAAATGAAGTTAATGATGTATATATAAAGGTGAACTCTGTTATAAGAAAACAAAATGATGATATATATGAATTTACTAGACATATTTCAGAGGATGGAGTAAAAATCATATGTACAGTAAATGATATAGAAATACAAAGACTTCCAGTGTCTGTTTTTGTTGAAAATAGTGATAATCTATTTCAAAAGATTAGGAATAAGACTGGAAATAAGGGAACAGTAAGTGTTCCAGAAGTTGCAACTTTTTTAAGGTCATTAGGGTTAACAAGTCTAAAAAGTTCTAGTTCACCAGATAAGAGTAACAATTCATTTGGTGGGAAAGTAGATATTGTTTTAAAAACTATAAGTATAACTGATGGAATGAGAGAAAAAATAGGGTTTTCAATAAAGTCTTATATAACAAGCCATGCTACTTTGTTTAATTGCTCAGAAGCTTCAAATATTGTATATAGAATAAATGGTTGTAATGAAGAGCATATGCATGCTATAAACCATATAATGATTAGTGATGGTAAAGTAGATCTTAAAGGCAGAATGAAGTATATAAAAGATTCAATAGATCTATCACTTGAATTTGTAGGGAGTAAAAATATAAATACAAAATATGGTGAAGTAAATTCTGTTGGACCATATTTTGAATGGAATCTTGATTTGCTTGATAATAGAATTATAAATGTTTTAGGAGAAGCTCTATTAGCTGTTTATGGATATAGCAAGAAAGATGTTAAATCTTCAGTTATAAACATTATCTCATATCTTGAACAAAATAATCCTTTAACTGTACATTGTCCAGAATTGTTTTATAAAGCAAAATTTAGAGATTTTTTATATGCTTCCTTTGCTGGCATGAGTGCGGCTAAAAAATGGGACGGTCAATATAAGGTTAATGGAGGATATATAGGAGTAAAAAAAGACGGCGAAATATTATATTTCAGAGCCTTATCAACCCATGAATTTTCAACTTATCTAGTAAATAATACTAAAATAGAAAAGCCTGATACAGGAGCGTTGGCCAAGCTAGCCTTTGATGAAGCAAGGCAGGTTCTTGAAGGGACAGAACCAGATATTAATATACTAAATTTATCAAAAGAATCAAGAAATAAAAAAGGGAATTTTGGGTATGTATACTATAATTGCGATGATAATCAATACTACATAAATATTAATTTTTCTATTAGATTCAAATAATTATTAATAAATGAGATGTTTTAAGGATTATGGGTATAGATAATTCATTTTATAGATTTATAAATTTAATTGCGAGACAAATAATTATTTAAAAAGGTTAATTCGTTATATATTATTGTAATGGGATTAGATATAAAGTGATAGTTAAACCTATTATTCGATATTATCGAATATATTTGAAATTAAACAAAAATACTATAGAGTAATAACTCCTATAGTATTTTTTTATTTAATATCCTTAATAATCGTAATATGAATTAGTTGTGAATGGTTATGTTGTTTTAGTCTAACGTAATAGCAACATCCCTATTTTCTTCATCCTGAGGATTTTCAAGGTAAACAACACATCTTTGCATAAATAAAGCCATTTCTTCAATAACAGGTATTGTTACTGAGTTACCAAATTGTTTATATTTCTGCTGATTGCTCATATTGGCTGGGAAGGAAAATCTATCGATACCGAGATCATCAATGAATGCATAATTTATAAATCCTTGAAGTCTACCCCATTCTATTGGAGTCATATGTCTAATTCCTTCATTGTTCAATGGAGTTTTTTTACCTCTTACTTCTAAACCTGCTATCCCCTCTTGAGGGTCAAATACTAGATTCCTTTCTTTTCCAGATCCTCCGGTTGCTAATATTGCATTTGAACAAGGATGCTCAATACCTGGTTCATTTACCACTATATAACCGAATCCATTTCCTCTAGTTTGGTGTCTATCTCTGTGTCTTCTTAAGGTGTCTAGATAGCCTTGTGCAATATAATAAGAAGGAGCAGCTGCGCCATATTCAAGAAGATCATTCAAATCATCATAAATTACTCCTCTTTCTCTATATACAGGAAGTTGATTTGGTAAATTATCAACCATATCACCATAATATTGTCTATCAAATCCCATTATGTAAGCTCGAGGACGATTTTGTGGAATTCCAAAATTCCTTGAATTACGAACAAAACTATTTCTACTATAGATGAGGTTTCCTAGTAGATCAACTTCTACGCCTATTATTTTGTAATGAAGTTCATTTATAAGCGTTTCTAAGATTATTTGAATAGTTCTACCTTTATTATGACTAACTAAATTGTCAACATTCTCAAGCATAAAAGTCTTTGGCCTAGTTCTATTTATTATATCAGCAATATCAAAAAACAAAGTGCCTCGTATTCTATCCATAAAGCCTTCTTGCTTACCAGCTCTACTGAAAGATTGACAAGGAAAACCAGCTAAAAGAGTGTCATAAGTCGTGTTCTCTACTATTTGTTTGAATTCCTCTGATGTTATATCATTTAAAGGATTCTCGCCGAACAAATGCTCATACGTCTGACAAGCATATTTATCTATTTCTGCAGATAATACATTTCTAAAGTAGCCAGTCATTTCATATCCTCTTCTTATTCCGCCTATTCCAGCAAATAAGTCAATTGTATCCATTAATTTTATTCACTCACTTTC
>JAEXZL010000186.1 GCA_023451395.1 Bacillota bacterium
AAACCTATAAAAAGAAAAATAATTATAACCGCCAGTGCCGCTACTGCTAAAAGAGCAATGATCCTTTTATTAGGAGTATCAAGATATTTCTTAAAAGCTTTATTTTTTACCATGGCCTTTTCCTTAACTCTTGGTTTCATTACATCAATCCCGTTATACTGCATATTCTTTTCTCCTTAATAACAAATATAAAAATACTCCACTGCCAATAACTCCTACTACAACACCTATAGAAAGCTCATAAGGATAAATCAACACTCTGCTTAATATGTCACAAGCTAACACAAACACCGCTCCTAAAAGAGCTGTATGAGGTATGTTTTCTTTAAGATTATCTCCATTATATAAGGAAACAATATTAGGAATAATGAGTCCTAGAAATGGTATTGAGCCCACAGTAAGAACTGTCACTGAGGTTATTAAGGATACAATAACTAGTCCTAAGGTAACCACCTTATTGTAATTAAGACCAAGATTTACTGAGAAATCTTCTCCCATTCCTGCTATGGTAAATTTATTTCCATATATATAAGCTATTATTACTAAAGGTATTCCAAGGTATAGTAGCTCATATCTCCCTTTAATAATTAAAGAAAAGTCGCCTTGAAGCCAAGAGGAAATATTCTGCACTAGATTATTTTTATAGGCAAAAAATGTAGTAACTGAACTTACAATATTTCCGAGCATTATTCCCAAGAGAGGGATAAATATAGTATTTTTGTATTTTAACTTATTTAAGATCTTCATAAAAAGAAGTGTTCCGCCTAAGGCAAAAATAAAGGCTATTAACATCTTTTGAAAATAGCTGGCAGTTCCAAAAAGCATCATGGACACTAAGATTCCAAATCTTGCCCAGTCAGTGGTGGCAGCAGTAGTAGGAGAAACAAATTTGTTTCTGCTTATGGCCTGCATTATAAGTCCACTAATGCTCATGCTCATTCCAACAACAATTATACTTATAAGCCTTGGTATTCTGCTTAAAAGCATTATCTGCACACTATCCTCAGAAAATTTTAAAATATCCCAAAAACTGATGTCTTTAACTCCAATAAATATTGAAATTATGCTAAGTATAACAAGCAAGCCTGCCAGGTATCTCTTTTTCATCTTGTCCCCCAAATTTTTCTTTAGTATTTAACCCCAACTTTACTACTTTATACTTTTGACTTAACTCTTCCACACTGGTATAATTTAAGTCTATTGGTATTGATATTTATTCTCAATAAGTATTCTATCAATATTTCCTATTTAAATCTTAACTATATTTGTTTTTTTATAAGTATATTTATATTTTTTTAATAAATATCTTTATATCCTTAAAATCATCTTTAATTGTCTATCATATTTCTTGGAGGGATTCTCTTTGCATCAGGAATTATACCTAAATCAAAAGCAAACAAATGAAACGGTAAAGGCTTTTTATCAATGCACAAATATACCAATAAGATTCTATGCTTCAAATCATCTTCCTATAGCTTCCTATGGCTTCAATGAGGAATTCTCCTGTCTTATAGAGGAATATCATATATATAGACAACTAAAAAAGAAGCTTTCTGAAAGTCTTGGCACTTCAAGCTTTGAAACTATAGAAATAGAAAACACCATAAGCTTCACAGGAGTTCTTTCCTGCCCTATGAGTCTAGATCAAGGTATCTACATACTAGGTCCTTATTTGGGAGAAATGGATATGGGTATTAATATACCCTATAAGCCTAAAAAATTTATATCAAACCTTGTAGCACTGCTTCATTCAATCTCAAAAAGCTGTGAAATAGTTGATACCCATCAAACTTCAGGAAACATAAGTTACAGTACTTATGTTAAAAAGGCTATGGATTTTATGTATGCAAATTATCAAGAGTGCATTACCCTTGAAGATATATCCAAACATGTTAACGTAAATAAATGTTACTTCTGCAGCCTCTTTAAAAAGGAGGTTAACAAAACAGTAACTCAGTTTCTAAATGAAATAAGAATAGATAGGAGCAAGGAGCTTCTTGTAAAGGATGGTATTTCTATGCTGGATGTTGCTCTAAACGTAGGCTTTAACAATCAAAATTACTACAATATGACCTTTAAAAAGCTTACAGGCACCACTCCCTTAGAATATAAGAGAAATACCCTAGGAATATAAATAGGACAGGTTATAAGCCTTAAATAGCTTATAACCTGTCCTTCATTGACTAATTAACTAATTAATCTCCTTTGCATTTCTTTAGTACTGTGAGGTCAGTGTGTTGATACTATGAGGTCAGTGCATTCTTTTTTGTACTTTTTTGGGGCAACTGTGCAAGAACAATTGCCGAGAACATCAATATACATCCTAAGATTTCTCGTACACTTAAGTTTTGATTTAATAAGAGGAAGCCTGCCAGCACAGACACCACTGATTCAAGGCTTAGGATTAATGATGCTATAGTGGGATTCATTCCCTTTTGGCCTACTATTTGAAGAGTATAGGCTACACCGCAGGAAAGGACGCCAGCATAAAGAATAGGCTGCCAGGCAGAAAGCATCCCTGCTATCTTAGGTTCTTCAAATATAAACATAAATATTCCGCTTAAAATACCGCAAACAAAAAATTGAATGCAGGACATTTTTACCCCATCTACCATTTCAGTAAAATGGTCAATAACCATAATGTGGACTGAAAATAATAAAGCTCCAATGAAAACAAAGAAATCTCCTCGGCCTATGGTTAAATCCTCTGTTATACACAGAAAATATAGTCCTATAAGTGCCAGAAAAACTCCAAACCATACAAGAGGACCGGATTTTCTTTTAAAAAATATTCCTATAATAGGAACTATTATAATGTAAAAAGCAGTTATGAAACCAGCCTTTCCTACGGTGGTATACATGATTCCTATCTGTTGAAAGCTACTAGCAGCAAAGATTACAAGGCCACAGTAAAAGCCTCCTAAAATTAAGTTCTTCTTACTTTTTTTATCTTCCTCTTTAGTTTTATTGACCTTTTCAGATTTATTACTGCCTATTCTATTTAAAAGAAAAATGCAGGGAATAAGAACCATGGCCCCAATTAAGGAGCGTATAGAGTTAAAAGTAAAGGGGCCAACATGATCCATTCCCACGCTCTGAGCTACAAAGGCCACACCCCAAATTATTGCTGTTAATAGTAGCATAAACGAATTTCTTAATTGTAATTTGTTCATTGATAATCTAAACTCCTATCTGTAACTTTTCCCAAGATTAAACAAAATATTATAAAATAAATTATTATTCTAAATAAGCATTCCTTTATATTATATAACTATAGGAAAATAAACATCAATAGAAGTATCTTATTAAATACCCAAATATCAAAACTACTTTCTATAAACAGTTTCACCATTTTTTATAGTTTCAACAACTTCAATATCCCTTATATCCATTGGATGAACCTTTAGAGGATTGCTATCAAGTATTACTAAATCAGCAACCTTTCCTTCTTTAATTGATCCTTTTTTGTCCTCTTCAAAATATTCATAAGCAGCATTAATAGTCACTCCCTTTAAAGCCTCATAAGGAGTTATTTTTTCCTCTACACCTATTTCTACTCCCCCTTTAGTTATGCGGTTAACAACGCACCAAAGAGTTTCTATCATATTAGGCATTATAACAGGAGAATCCTGATGGAGTGTATATACAACACCTTTTTCTATAGCTGTCTTTACAGGGCTTATCCTATATCCTCTTTTCCTTCCAAAGTTTTTAATATGTATATCTCCCCAGTAATAGATATGGGCTGCGAAAAAGGAAGGAAGCATATTTATCTCAGCCATTCTCTCCAGCTGATCCTCTCTTACAGTTTGTGCATGAATCATAACAGGACGCAGATTCTTATTCTTAATTTCAGCTCCCTGAAAAGAGTTAATGAGCTGCTCTGCTGCAGCATCTCCATTGCAGTGGGTCAAAAGCTGAAGGTCTTCTTTTAGGGCAGTATTAACAAAGCTTTGGACCTCCTTATCCTCATATATGGGATATCCTCTATACCCATCCTCTGCCTCCTCATAAGGCTCTGACATCCAAGCTGTTCTTCCTTGAGGGGAGCCATCTAAGAATATTTTATAGCCTCCTATTTTAAATCCATTAATATATTTATTTAAATACTCTTTGTTATTCTCTAAAAGTTTCTTATTATTTTTAAGATCCACATAGCCTACTATATCCAGGATTAATTTCCTTCTTTTTGAAGCCTCCTTAAGTACTGCCATTTCCATATCCCTTATAAGACCCTCTTGAGCCGTGGTAATTCCATACTTAAAATAAATACCTTGAGCCTCATCTAAGAACCTCAGAAGATCTTCAAGAGTGGGCTGAGGTGCTGCAGCTGTATTTTTAATAAAAGCATTTTCCTCTAAATAACCATTAGGCTCGTCACTACCTTCTATTCTTCCTATATATCCTCCCTCTGGATTTTTGCTTTTAGCTGTAATATTTAGCTTTTCTAAGGCTAAGGAATTTACTATTCCCATATGCCCGGAGGCATGAGCTATAAGTATTGGGTTATCCATGGAAGCCTCATCAAGATTTTTTTTATCTGGATGCCTTTTTTCCTTTAAAAAATTATGATCATAGCCAAATCCTAAAATCCACTGATCCTTTTTTAACTTTCTCTTTTCCTTATACTCCCTAAGCATATCAGTTATTTCCTTAAAGCTCTTAGCCTCACTAAGATTTACTATTCCCAAGCTAGAAGCAAAGGATATTATGTGACTATGGGAATCAATAAAAGCTGGCAAAAGAGTCTTTCCCTTCAAATCTATAAGCTCTGTATTTTCTTTTTTCAGCTTTAATATATCATCCTTGCTGCCAAGAGCCTTTATTATACCATCTTCAACTAAAAGGCTTTCCGTCTCAATCCCGTCTTCCATAGTAATTATATCTCCGTTGTAAAAAATCTTACTCTTCATTTTCATCCTCCTAATAAAGCCTTAGTTTTGCTCTTATAATTTGTTTTATTCTTATAATTAGCTTTTCATAAAATCTTACTTTTATCCAAACTAACTATCAATTTAATATGCTAACTTTTTAACATATAAGTTAATTATAAGCCTTATAGCTTAATAGGTGAACTCTCATTTATATGAAAAAAGAATAGTCTATCATGGAAAGACTATTCTCTGTAAATATTTGTTATTGCTCTTTGTTTGCAAATATTTTTATAGATAATATATATGAAATATACACAATTAATATTAGGAGCAATGGTGATATCTTTAATAAAATCATAAGAGCTTCCATTGTAGGAAATGGTATCCCAATCTCCTTCATAATAAAGAAAATAAGATAAGGTACTGCCACAGCTCCAAGAACCATAAGCCTGCTTTTTTCCACCCCAAATTTATAAATGAGCGGTAAAAGTACACTGAAAAAAATTATGCCCGCAGCCATAGAAATATATATACCTAATAAAAGCTCTTCCATAGTTGTAGTCTTATTTATGAGGTTAAGAATGATAGTGCTTAATAGTGCTATTGCAGTTCCTGAGGCACACATTATTAATGCTAAAATATATTTGCTTAATACCATATCCTTTTTGGTAATAGGAAGAGATAGGGCATACTTATCCCATTTTGCAATGTCATCATAGCTAAAGGATGTTATAGGCATCATTGTAAACAGAAGTATCACCATAGACATTAAAAAGCTTCCACCATCCATAGAAAGAGACATTATCCCATAGAAAGCTATTAGAACTATTAATGTCTTGGCATATTTTTTTAAATTATATATGTCCTTAATAATTAACCCAATCATTTCCTTTCACCTCTCAATGTTAATAACATTATATCTTCGATGTTTGTACTATCAATGGTGAGATAAGGATATTTTTTTATTATCTCATCCTTATTTCTTGCTAGAAGCCTGTATCCAAAGGTATTTTTTTCATAGCCTAAAAATTCCTTCTTATTAAGCTTATTAAAATCCTCTAAACCGCATTTAAAAATACCATATTCATAAAGCAATACATCCTTAGACTCACAAAATACTATTTCCCCATCATGAATAAAGGTTATATAGTCCGCTACCTTTTCTAAATCACTTATAATATGAGAGGATATAAGCACTGAATTTTCCTCATCTTGTATGAAATCTAAAAAGACATCAAGTATTTCATTTCTTACTACAGGGTCTAAACCTGATGTAGCCTCATCTAGAATCAAAAGCTTGGCCTTATGAGATAAGGCAACAGCTATGGAAAGCTTCATCTTCATACCCTTAGAAAAATCCTTCACTATTTTATCCTTTGGAAGCTTAAATCTCTGAATATAACTTATATATTCTTTTTCATCCCATTTACTATATATTTTGCTCATGATTTTATTAATATTTAAAGGAGTAAGATTGTCATGGAAAAAACTATCATCTAAAACCACCCCTATATTATCTTTTATAGCCTTTTCATCCTTTATATTATCAAGTCCCATGACCTTTATACTGCCGCTATCTCTCTTAATTAAATTTAAAATTAGCTTTAAGGTTGTAGTTTTTCCAGCTCCGTTTTCTCCTATAAAGCCCATAATACTTCCCTTAGAAAGAGAAAAACTTACATCTTTCAGCTGAAAATCCCCATAATTTTTATTAATCCCTTTAATTTCTATTGCCTTATCCATCTATATATCCTCCTCATAAATAAGGGTAATGATTTCTATAAGCTCCTGTAGGTTAATATCCACATTTTTTGCTGCTGATACTGCCTCCTGAAGATTGCTCTCAATTTTTTTAAGCTGTTCCTCCTTAATAAGCTGAAAATTGCAACCGGAAACAAAGCTTCCCTTTCCCCCTACCGTTTCAATGAAACCTTCCTTTTCCAGCTCCTCATAAGCCCTCTTAGTGGTAATAACGCTAATCCTCAGTTCTTTAGCCAAAAGTCTCATGGATGGAAGAGCTTCCCCTTCCTTCAATTGTCCTTTTACGATCATTGCCTTTATCTGTTCTTCAATCTGTTCGTAAATAGGTCTTTCGCTAGAGTTTGTAATAATAATATCCAATCCCTCACCTCTATTTCAAATTATCCATACTGTTATCATCATATATACCGTATATATCATATATATACAGTATAGGTTTTCTTATTCCTTTTGTCAACTTATTAGCTTTTTTATTTTTAAATATTACAACCGTAAAATTTTCATTTTCTGATGCACTTCACCATCTTATTACTTTTTCAAACATACTTTAAAAGCTCAAATTACTTGAATTAATACATTTATTGTAAATTTATCTACTGCACCTTGACAACAAAAAGAAGAGTGCAAAAATCAATATGATTTTTGCACTCTTTTCTGTATATATCTTAAGGGAAAAGCTTAGGCTTTTATATATTAATAGGTAGTCCATCCTCCGTCTGCAACTATAGCTACTCCATTAACAAGACTTGATTCCTCAGAAGCCAAGAAAAGAGCTATATTTGCTATTTGATCTGAGCTTCCTGCTCCCATGGAATTTGCTGCGCCAGACACTGCTCTATTGAAACCTTCCTGATGAAAACTCCCCCCTGAGGTAATCTCTGTTTCTACTCCTCCAGGGCAAATGGTATTACAGCTTATATTCTTTGGACCATAGTAGAAGGCTGTATTCTTTGACAAACCAACTAAAGCATGTTTTGATGCTGTATAAGTAGCTCCTGCCCTTCCTCCGTTAACTCCTCCAATAGATGCAACGTTGATAATATTTCCCTTACCTTGCTTAAGCATAGTAGGAATTATTTCTCTTAAAGCATAAAAAGGTCCATTTAAATTTATTCCCATAACATAATTCCACATATCATCAGTAACATCTGTCACTGGTGTAAACTCATCCAATACTCCTGCATTATTTACTAATATATCAACTCTTCCGAAGGCCTCCAAAGTCTTAAGGTGCATATTTTTTATATCCTCAAGCTTTGACACATCCCCTTGAATTGCAATTATTTCACCTGGAAGGTCTTTTGACAGCTGAACAATTTCCTCTAATCTCTCTATTCTTCTTGCTACTGCAGCAACCTTAGCTCCTTCTCTTGCAAAGGTAAGAGCTATTTCCTTACCTATTCCAGAGCTGGCACCAGTAACTATTGCAATCTTATTATGTAATCTCATAAGTAAAATCCCCCTATATTTTCATTATTTTACATTTGTTATTTGTTATTATTTTATCAATATCCTCTATTAATATCAACTAACCTATTGTTCTCTCATTACATATAAAGAAAATAATCCTCATTACTATTACAATTTCTTATTTTTTATAGTTATAAATTTAACAATTTTCTTTATTTTCCACATATTATTTCACACATTTACTTTTGCATTCCTGTAAATTCTACCTATTATACTCCATTTTTACATATAAGCACTTAGATCATTGCTTCCATTCATTGCATTAATCAAACATATTTATAATAAATTTACATGTATTCATATGGTTATAATTATAAAGATTTACAAATATACCAATAAGGATGTTATAATACTATTGTATTCTTTTATGAAGGAGGTAGAAATTTGAAAAAAGTTATAATTACCGGTAATGAAGCAGTAAGCAGAGGCTTTTGGGAAGCAGGAGGTACTATAGCATCCAGTTATCCAGGTTCCCCTACAGTTTCCATATTGGAGTCAATGAAAGCCTATACAGAAATTTCCTCTGAATGGGCAAGTAATGAAAAGGTAGCTATGGAAATAGCAATTGGCGGAAGTATAGCCGGTGCAAGGTCCTTAGTTTCTATGAAACATGTTGGTATTAATATTGCCTCAGACCCATTTATGACCTTTACTCAAATTAAAACTAAAGGAGGATTTCTCCTAATTGTTGGAGATGATCCTGGACTTTCCTCGTCACAAAATGAACAAGACAGCAGATTTTGGGGAAAGTATGCAAACATCCCAATTTTAGATCCTTCTACACCTCAGGAGGTTAAGGACTATGTTAAGGATGGGCTTAAAATCAGCGAAGAATTTAATACTCCTGTACTTATAAGGCTTACCAGTAGACTTTGCCATTCCAGAGGGCTTGTAGAGCTTGAGGATAGGCTAGATGTTCCAGTGATAGGCTTTGAGGAGGAGCAAGGCAGATATTCTATGCTTCCCCCTTACGCTAATAAGGCTCAGATCTTTATGAAAGAAAGAATAGATAAGCTTCAAGAATATAATAATGCCAATGAAAGAAATAGATTAGAAAAAAATAATTCTAAAGTCCTTGTGATTACAAGCAGTCTCTGCTATGAAAACCTCAAGGAAATAAATCCCACAGTGGATATTTTAAAGTTGGCAATGGTATGGCCCTTACCTATTAACTATATTAAGGATATAAGTAAGGATTATGAAAAAATATTGGTTTTAGAGGAAACCCTAGGCTTTATAGAGGAAGAGCTATTAATTAACGGCATTAGGGCTGAAGGGAAAAAATATTTCTCTTTTACTGGAGAAATGACCATTGAGGCGGTAAAAGAAGGACTAGCTAAAGCAAGTTTAATAAGCTATTCTAAGAAAACCTTGGAGCTATCAACCTCTGTACCTAGAACACCTATGCTCTGCACTGGCTGTCCTCATAGGCCAACCTTCGATATATTAAAAAAGCTTAAGGCTACAGTTATAGGTGATATTGGCTGTTACTCCTTAGGTATTTTAGAGCCCTTTGAGGTTCATAAAACAAATATAAGCATGGGAGCCTCCTTAGGTATGGCTCTTGGAGTAGCAAAGGCTCAAAGGCTTTCGGGAAATCCTAAACCTATCGTTGCTACCATAGGTGATGGCACCTTCTTCCATTCGGGCATGACAGGCTTTATGCAGCTTGCAGACAGCAAGGAAAATATCACAGTAATTGTTATGGATAACAGAACCACAGCTATGACTGGAGGTCAGATAACCCCTACTACCAGTAAATACTTTACAGAGTATGATACCCACGGGGTTGATATCAGCGAGGTGCTGAAGTCCTTTGGTATCCAAGATATAACTATAGTAGATCAGTTTAAGTATAAAGAAACAAAAGATGTTATATCACAAGCTATGAAAAGAGAAGGTCTTTCAGTGGTTATAGCTACTCGTCCCTGTGCTCTTAACTTCAAAATTAAAAAGCCTCATTTTTATGTAGATGAGGATGTATGTATAGGCTGCAGAAGCTGCATTAAAACAAACTGTCCTGCAATTTCCATGAAGCTCTATGAAGGAAAAACCAAAAAGAACTCTTTTATAGATCCAGATATGTGCGTAGGCTGCTCTGTATGTGCTCAAGTGTGTCCTGTAGGCGCAATAAAGAGTAGTGCACCAGAGGAGGTACAGCTATGAAAACCACAAATATTTTAATCAGTGGCGTTGGTGGACAAGGACTAGTCCTTGCCACAGGAGTAGTTGCAGAAGTTGCCTTCAAGGAAGGCTTTGATGTAAAAACTAGTGATGTTATTGGTCTATCTCAAAGAGGAGGCATGGTTTGGGGTAATGTACGATTTGGAGATAAGGTTTACTCCTCATCCATTCCTGAAGGTGAGGCAGATTATATCTTAGCTCTAGAGCAACTGGAAGGTCTAAGATGGTGCTATATGCTTTCACCAGAAGGAAAGGTAATATTAAGCGATGAAACTATTTATCCCAACAGAGTACTCCTAGAAAAGGAAGAATATCCCGAGAATATATTAGAACTTATCCATAATAAAGGTATTGAGTTAATTTATATTAACGCCAAGGAAAGAGCTAAAGCTTTAGGGAATATTAAAGTATATAATGTATATCTTCTGGGTGTTCTGTCTAAGCAGCTACCTTTTAAAGAAGAAACCTGGCTAGAGGTCATAAAGGATTATGTTCCAGCTCATTCACTAGAAATTAATTTAGAGGCCTTTAAGGAAGGCAGAGAAAGATAAAAATAAGAGCATGTTGCAAAACTACTGAAAGGCAGTTTTTACAGCATGCTCTGTAATTTTATAAATTATAAGTTTATCCCAAAATGATCAAAAAGAATTTTTTCTGCTTCAGAATTCCAAAGGCCCTTATGAGCCTTGCAGCTTTCAGCCAGCTTATTAAATAAAGGCTCATCTTTTCCCAGGTTCTCAAAATCCTCAATAGCTGTTAAAGGAAGCTCCAGCTGAGTATAAATTAATTTTTTCCCTCCTGGAATTTCAGGAAGCTTTAGGGTAGTTTCTGCTACAGAGTCAAGGCCACCGATATGAGTAACCATAACTGCTGGATTTATTTTACCACTTTCTGAAAGCTTAAGAGCTTCAATAAGATCCTCAGTATTACCTCCTGTAGTCCCCATAATATGACTGCTTGTATAATGGCAGTTATAAAGATTAATTTCTGCCTTAAACTGATTATCTGTAGGTCCAGCAAAGAAATTCATACAGCCATCAAAGGCCAAAAGCTTATCCCCCAGCTCTGCTACCTGACGCACTGGTGCATATACAAATACATCATCATAGCCATGACCCCCTGTAAGTTCCATGAGCTCATTTAAAGGATCTGGCATTACGGAAGTATTCACATAAATGAGTTCAACTCCCTTTTCCGCTGCCTCAGAAGGGGTAATCATTTGTCTCCCTCGCTTTAGCTTCTCCTCATCTATATCTGTAACTACTATTCTTTTAGGTCTATTCTCTATGGATAATCCATAGCTTATAGCTCCTAATCCCATTGGTCCACAGCCTCCAAGGATTATTATATTTCCATCCTTCTTTATTCCCATGGTATGATTGTAGTTTTGCTTATTAGTATGATAGTTTGCATGATAACCTCCTATTATGCAGCTCATAGGCTCAGCTAGAGATGCTTCAAAAAAACTTTCTCCCTGATAATCAAGAAGGCATCCTAGCTCCATTACCTCATTGGGAATTATACAATAGGTGCATGCACCACCAAAATATTCATAAGAATAGCCAGGAGAAGCAAGACTTCCCTTATAATTAAGAGCAGGCTGCTGGGCAAATTTTTGCCCTTCTTTAAATTGACCAACCCATTTCTTACCTACTTTCTCAATTACACCGCCAAATTCATGTCCTATTATTATAGGATTAGTATCTATATTTTGAGGCGCTCTTTTATGCTTCTTCCCTTGCTTTACAAGCTTATAGCTAGACATACAAATGCTGTCTGTTATTATTCTTACAAGAATTTCATCCTCTTTTATTTCTGGAAGCTCAAATTCCTCCAGACGCAAGTCATCAGCTCCATACATTCTCACTGCTTTTGTTTTCATAGCCTCTACCTCCTAACGCTCTGTAGGCGAATTATATAGTCTCTATTATGACCTTTTCCTTTTATCCTTAGAAATTCCTTATAAATCATCATTACAGCCTATGCTAATTAATGCTAACATCTTTGTTGGATAGCATCTCCATAATAGTATAAGTATCACTATTAATAATCTTGTCCACTACTGCTTCATCACTTAAAACACTGGCAATATTAGATAATATATTTATATGGTCATTTCCTTTACTTGCTATTCCTATGACAATCCTTGCTACTTCTCCGTTCCAATCAGTTCCTTCTGGAAATACCATAACAACTATGCAGGATTTAATCACATCTACCCTTGAAGATTCGACGCCATGTGGGATTGCAATTGAATTACCAATATAGGTATTCATAACTGATTCTTTTTCTAGCATAGCTGCAGTATATTTTTCCGTAGAAGCCCCCTCCCTACAGAATATCTCTCCAATTTTCTTGATTATGTTTTCTTTATTGTCTCCTTTGCAGCTAATAAAAATATTCTTCTCCTTTAAAATTTGCTCCATATTCATCCCGTCCTTTTCATTGATTTAGGAACTTCTCAAAATTGTCACTGAGAACATCTCCCAGTTGCATCTTTATAGCTTCTTCATTGCCATTAAATATATTATTTAAGAAGCTGATATCACTAATTAAAAAACTGCTAATTGTTCCTAAAAGCTTCATACTGAGATTACTATGCTGATTCTCAGGCATGAGCATAACAATTACACTTCTTATCTGCTTCATATAGGAATCTGTGAAATACTCACCTTTATCAGGATTAAAAACATAAAAGGAACTATTAACAACTCCCTTAGTCCTGCAATGAAGGAGAGCAAATCTCTCCTTTTCAAATATCTGTGTAAGTAGCCTCTCCCGAGCCTGTATATCCCTATATATTATAGATGCTTTATCCTCGTTATCTCCAACCCTTTTGCAAATGTAATCAAGTAATCTATTAAAGGATATATCCTTATTAACCTTTGTAACAGAAAATTGGTTAAGTATTATATCCATCTCCATAGCTATATAATTAATTTCTTCTATATTTCTGTTAGCTCTGGTATCTCTATGCTTTTTGGGGCTTTTAGCATAGGCTTTTACCTTTTTTTCTATCTTTCTATAATCCTCCAAATTGATAAGGGGAGTAACATGTACATAGTCTATCTGAAGTTCATGGAGATTAATACTACTTATAAAGAAATCAATCCTCTCCTTAACCTCCTGATCAATGTCCTCACGAGCAAAGGCATATATATTAGCATCCTTCTTTAGGTAGCTCTCCAGCTTAGCCTGCATAAATCTTGCTATACCTATACCACTTTCGCACACTATGCCAATACTAACTGCCCTATCAACAGCTCTAGAGCTATTAAGCCTCTCTAAAGCAGCACCAAAATGTATTGTTAGATACCCTATCTCATGATCATTTACTGAAACTCCTAAAAAATCTTCTAAAATCTTAGCCGCTCTTCTACTTTTCTCAAAATATTCTCTATAGTGACTTTTAATCTCCTTAAGCATAGGATTGAAAATCATCATATCTCTATTTAGCCTGAATATAGTTGGCTGAAGATGACAAATCAAAGCTGTTACGAAATCCTGATCATATTTCAAGGAATAGGCATTCTCATTATCAAAGGCGTCAATCATTAGATCCACAAGAGTAAGGATTTTCCCTGAGCTTAAGTCCAAATTAATGTTCAAATCCTCCTTTGGCTGCTGCAGCTTTGAGCCCCTTATTTCCATAAAAATATATTCAAACTCTACCTTAGAAAGCTTAATAGAAAATTCCCTTTCAAGGCTATAAATTATCTCTTCAGCCAGCTGAAAATCTTCTTCCACTTTCAGCTCTTCTATATTATCTTCTAAATCATCATCTATTTTATTTCCCTTAAGAATCCGAGTTATTGCAGCAGAAATATGCACAATTAAACTCAGGTAAGATATATCCGTCATGAGCTTCAATCTTTCACTTCTCATACTCTCTAGGACTATAGCAACGGTAATAAGCATTTCAGGTTTTATTAAGCTATATATACCTCTATCTTTGTATATATCTTTATTGTCTTTGAGAAGGGACTTTAGCTCTTCATTACTAATTTCTTCGGCAAATAACTTTTTTATTGCCCTTCTAATATCCTTTTCTGTTCCCTGAAGATGAATACCATACCCATGTTTTCTTATGAGCTGTACCCCTGCATCACTAAGCCACTGGGAAACCCCGTCTAAATCTGAGCTTACAGTGCCATCGCTCACATCCATGGTGCGGCTAAAGTAATAAAGCTTCTGAGGTTCTTCTGACTTAAGAAGCTCACATATAATATGCTTTCGCCTCAGCTCCTTGTCTGTATAATCTACCACGTCAGTTTTTTCAAGGAGCTTTCTAAGCTTCTCTTTATCCCCTTGGCTTCCCTTCAGCCATATACCCTGTCCTTGTCTTTTTTCTAGAGATATATTAAATTCTATAAGATTAGCTCCAATATTTTTTAACTCACGGAGAACTGTACGCCTGCTTACCTTCAGCTTATCAGCTATTTCCTTGGCATACATCATCCCTTCCCCATCAAGCATAATCTGCAGAATGTGCTTTTCACGGGGTAAAAGCTTCATAACCACTCCTCCTTTCTTTGGAGGTTGTATAATTCCAGAGCCACAGAGTAAAATATAAATCCACTTCAGTGACTCTGGAGGTTAATCATATTTAAT
>JAEXZL010000107.1 GCA_023451395.1 Bacillota bacterium
TGATGGTGGGTTGACGACAATAGATAATACAAGAGTAGTTGCAGCAAGAGAAGCAGGAATAGATGCACAAGCGATTATTCATGATGCTAACGAGCTTCTACCAGAAAATCTAATTGATAGATTTACAACTAAAAAGGGAGTTCCCAAGACATGGGGAGAGGCAATTGAATTAAGAATTGGGAAGCAAAAAGCATCATTTAGGGATAATAATCCATTTGGAGCAGGTAATATGGAAAGGATAGGTGAATAATTATGAATATAGAAACTTTAGCAAATAAATTAGGGGTTAATGGGTTTCAATACCCAGATTCATTTATTAAAATTATAGAATTAAATTTATTAGATTTTGATCTGTGGTATATAATGGATGAAGAAAGGGTATTAAGTAGGTTAAAAGGGGTTATGGAAAGATATCCTAACAGAAAGCTAATACCTTTTGCAAGACGAGATGACAATGATGATATAGCATGCTTTGAAGCGGGCAAGGGTGAGAAAGTCCAAATAATACATGATTTTGCATCAGAAGGTTATGAGCAAAGAAAGGAGTATAATGATTTTTGGGCTTGGTTAGAAGATGCCATTAGTGAAATGATTGAATTCAATAGAGAATAAAAAAGGAGATGATTCTTGTTAACTATTTAAACTTAAGTAAAGAGATATCATATGCTCTTAGACATGCTCCTTGGGAGTATGAATTGGAGCTAGATGATAAAGGATGGGTTAGTGTAGAGCAATTATTGAGCGCTTTAAAAGAAAATAGTAAATGGGGAAATGTAACAATAGAAGATTTAGACCATATAATTCAGAATTCTGATAAGAAAAGACATGAAATATTTGATGGAAAAATTAGAGCTTTATATGGACATTCTGTACCGAAGAAAATAGTAAGAGAAAGTGCAGAGCCCCCAGCAATGCTATTTCATGGAACTGCAAGACGTTTTTTAGAGCTAATAGAGAATAAAGGGATATTACCAAAAGGAAGGCAATATGTTCATTTATCAAATGATATGGGAACTGCACTTCAAGTTGGTAAAAGACATGATGATAAGCCAGTTATTCTTGAAATTGATGCTAAAAGGGCTTGGGATGAAGGAGTTAAGTTTTATTTAGGTAATGATAAAGTATGGTTAGCTGACAATATACCAAGCAAATATATAAGAGTCACTTTATAATTAGATTTAATCTAATAGCATAAAAATATGATTGGTATAAGTGATTGGATTTACTAGTCTGGAGGGTGGAAGCAAAGTATAGCTTACTCCATAACCTCAATAACACAGTGAGCTGTAACCAATATAAAAGTTAAATATATATTATAACAATGATAAGAGTCAATGGTTCCTGTGTGGAATTATTGGCTCTTTTTCATGCAAAGAACAGGTGGTAACTATGCCTTTATAATATCTCTTTTAAAGAATTATTATATATGCACGAATATACCAATAAGAAAAAATAAACTTCCAAAAGCAATTTATTTAAAGAAAACTTCTAAGGTTACAATAGATAAGACCACAACAGGATAAGCGGGCTTCAGTACTTAAGAGCAAGATACTATGATCCAGAGACAGGAAGGTTCTTAAGTAGGGATAGTTATTTAGGTGATATTCAAGATCCACTGACACTAAATAGATATGCTTATGCAGGAAACAATCCATTAATTTATGGTGACCCAAGCGGACACTTCTGGAATCCAATAAATGCTATTGCTACAGCAGCTAAAAATATAGTAGAAGGTGCAAAAAATGTTGTAGTTAATGCAGCAAGTTGGGTAAAAAATAAAATAACTGGTGCAGGCTAAGCCGTTAATGATTTTAAGGATGATGCTATAGAAGTCTCAAAAGAATATATGAGCTATCGTAAGAATCCAGCCCCTGAAAATAAGCAAAAGTTTAAAAGTGCAGTAAGCAGAAATAAAACAGTGCAGAAAGCTGTTGCTAATGCAGAGAAAACTAGAAAGGTAGACTGTGGAAGCGCAGGATATATAGAAAATCAGGCATCAAAGAATAAAGAAAAAACAGGAATATGGGAGTATTTAAATATACCTCAGTTACCACTTGGAGGAAACGAACCACTTCTGTCAGGAGTAGCTATTCTTACGACAATACCACTAACGCAAAACAATGCAAGATCAAAAGCCGAAGCAACTGCCCTACAAGAGGTGATAATTAGTGGAGTAATAGGTACAGGGGCATTATTAGAAATTTTCAATAATTTTGTTGGAATACATCAAAGTAGTAATGCTCAAGTGCAGAATGAAGAGGGAGTAAAGGATGGTAGTAAGGGGGATTCTAAGGCTAACGATTCGGATGATTATTATAAAAAAGGACGGCCTGAAGGAGGAAATCCTAGAGAAGATTCTCTCGTTAGAAAGGATAAGGCTGATGTAAAAAGTGAAGATTTTAAAGAATTTTTGGAGCAAAAAGCACAAAACACTAGTAAGTAGCAAAAAGCAATGGAAACATGGGAAGCACCAGATGTTGCTTTTTACGAGGAGGTAGTGGTTATAAAAATAAAGAGTTTGATAAAAAATAGACTATCACAATATCTATTAAAAGAAATATCAAAAGAAGAACTTTACAAATGGGCACTGGGTATTTTGCATAAAATGTTAAAAGGAGGGTTTTTTGAC
>JAEXZL010000046.1 GCA_023451395.1 Bacillota bacterium
TCCCCAATCTTCCTGAGGTTCCAGCTCCACAATATATTAGTCTTCCGCCATTTTCTATTGCCTGAGCTATTTTATCTATAGCCTTTGCTATTGCAGGAATCTCTTTTTCTACTGCAAGGGCAACTAGCTTATCTTCATTGTTTATCATAGTAACCATCTCTTCTGTGGATACCTTATCAATATTCATGGTATTTTGGTTTCTAGTTTCTGTAACAAGCTTACTTAAGTTTATTTTCATCACTTTTCCTCCTATTAAAAGATACTTTTGTTAGCAAATGATCAATACAATTATAATATACCCTTTTTGAAATATTATTACAATATTATTATTTAAAAAAAGAAATTTGTTTCAAAAATAAAAACAAAGATTTAATATTTTAAAATTAAAAAGAGCCACTGTATGGCTCTTTTTTTACTTCCTTCCGGATCCTGGCTCCTGATTTCCTCCAGGCTTTTGACCCCCTCCCTGGGAATCTCCTTTATTTCCACCGCCAGGGAAGCCTCCCTGTCCTCCAGCATTACCTGAAACTGCTCCTGAAATAGTTATGGTAGTGACATCAGTGCCTCCCTCATATTCACCAATCTGATATAACCCATCCTCTGATTCAGCCTTAGATTTTCCTCCAGAGCTTATTGTGTAATTTTTGCCTTCCTCTAATCCAGGGAGACTAATTATTATTGACTGGTATTGCTTTGATGGGGCAAAGGCTACTATCTCCTGACCCTTTTCATCTAAGAGAGCAGTGATAGTTCCTGATGATTGCACTTGCGAAAAGCTGTAGGCTATGGAGCTTTGGGTTGAGCTGGTGGAAGGACTTTGGGCCATGCCAGTGCTTCCTGCAGCAATTAAGATTCCTCCCTTTATATCAAAGACACCATCATAATCTAAGGCTCCGTTACCATTGTTTACCGGTCCGTTTACTAGTACAGTACCATCTTTAATATAAATTGAGCCATTGGCATCTAAGCCATCACCAGTAGCATCTACAACTATATAGCCACCATTTATATTAAGGGCATTACTACTTGTTGATGAGAATGAATTTTGCCCAGGTCTTCCTCCAAGAGAAGAGTTATCATTACCTCCAGCAATATTTATACCATCATCAGCAGCGGTTACTTTTATGGTTCCACCGTTAATAGTCATATTTGAACTTTCTAGTCCTTCATAGCTTTGCTTTATGATAACCTCTCCATCCTCAATGTTTAAGGTTCCATCTGCATGAATACCGTCATCTCCAGAGGATATAGATATATTTCCTGAAGCTATAATAATACTATCATTGCTATGGATTGCATCATCAGAAGAGTCTATAACAAAGCTTCCTCCAGCTATTTTAATGATACTCTTTGCCTTTATAGCCTTTGCACTGGAGCTTTCCTCTTCAGTATCATCTCCTCCTCCCCATTTTCCCCAGGGAGAAGAGTTCTTTCCATAACTACTGTTTACACTTCCACCACCGGTAGTTATACTAAACTCCCCTTCTTTTATGAATAAAGAAGTTTCTGCCTGAAGGCCATCTGCACCTGCAGCAATATTAAAAACTCCCCCTTCAATCACTATATAGCCTTTACTTTCCTCTGTATCATTTGTAGCTTTTATTCCATCTCCCTGTGATTCTATGGTAAAGTCTCCACTCTTAATTACTACTCCATCTCTTCCCATAAGACCATCATCTTTTGAATTAATTACAAAGGTACCACCTGTAATTACAAGGTTATCCTTTGAAGTTATTCCATTATTAAAATTACTTTGAAGAGTAAGCTTTCCACTACCGTTAATGGTAAGATCATCCTTGCTAAAAATAGCTGCATTAGGTTCATCAGTACTATCGCTAGAATAAACATAATTTTCACCATCACTTATAAAGTTTTCAGTGCCATTTTCTAAAGAAATAACAGTCTTATCTGCTTTTACAGAATAGATTGCAGCACTTGTTTTTGAGCTTATGTTTACTCCCTTTAATATCAGCCTTACAGTACCCTTTTCCTCTGTATTAATGATAATCTGACCATCAGTAAGATTTCCTTCAACTAGATAATCTCCTGTAGAGCTAATAGTTATGGTACTTCCATTAATAGATGCACCCCTCCCTTGAAAATCTATGGAGTCTCCCATTAGATTAATTTTATTAACCTCTTCCTCCGACCACTTTATATAGTAGTCATCCTCTGAGTAACTCACTTCTTCTACTAAGGCTCCCAAAGAAGCATCATTATTCCCCTCAGTGTCTGCAGCATCATTCTGTGAAGTTTTAGAACAGCCTGAAAGAATAAATATAGCCAATATAAGTAACATACTTTTTTTAAGTGTTTTTATTCCTTTTTTCATTAATCTGCCTCTTTCCTTTTTAAAGTTCATTTCCAGTGAGCTTAGGTCTTCCGCATACTATAGTGAGGTTTCCATTTCTGCATCTTAAGGCGTCAATAAACTCCTTTTCTCTGCTATTATCCCTTAGGGTAATTTTATAACATAGCTCATACATGCTTCCCATATTCGTGGTTTTAACTCTATCCAGCTTTGCAGATTTTGTATATTCAGCAAATAGATCATCAAAAACATCTGTATAATCTAAGTTTTCTGGAATAGTGACTTTAAGTTCCTTTTCCATAGAGTGTTCACCTCCATAAGGAAGCTTATATAATATAAGCATTGCAGTACTTAAAACTACAGTAATCATTGAAGCAAAGGTTAAATAGCCCATACCTGTGGAAAGACCAATTGCCATTGCAAAGAATATGCATATTATATCCTTTGAGGTGCCTGGTGCCGATCTGAATCTTACAAGACTAAAGGTTCCAAGGACTGCAACGCTTGTTCCTAGGTTTCCGTTAACCATCATTATTACACATTGAACAAGGGCAGGCAGCAGAACCAATGAGACTACAAAGTTTTTTGTATAATTCCCACTGTTCATATATACATAAGAAATGATGAGGCCAAGTACAAGAGATGTTAAGGTGCATATTAATGTATTTCCTAAAGTTAAGGTTCCAGTTGAATTAGTTAGGATATTTGTGAACATATTTCTTTTCCCCCCGTAGCTAAGAATATTTTTTTATAGGCATTTCCATATTTAGAAAAGGATTGAGGATATATTTCTAGCTGTGATAGTATTTCCGAAAGCCAGAGTGGCATTGCCTCCGGTACTTTAATCTCTACAACATATATATCATCCGCTAATAATAACTCTCCATAGTCCCCCAAAGCTAAATCCAAATTATAATCTCTGCTTCTTATATTTCTATCAAAGGTTATTCTTATATCTCTATTTTCTCTTCCAAAAAAAGCTTCTCTATCATAGGCAAGAAAAACCTTAGGTACAACACCATAAAAATTTTTAAGATAGTCTATTTCCCTTAATATTTGACTATCTTTAGAAGGTTTTACTCCATGGTTTAAATATGCCCTTGCCTGTTTTAGATTTAAGCTTTCCCTTCTTTTATAGACTATTCCTTTATATTTTTTCTTAATCTCTAGAAATACCTTATCTTCATCCTTTGGTATTCCATAGCTCCTGACTCTTAGTTTTTCTTTATAAATTGGCTTTTCTATAGATCTTCTGCTTAATTGAAAATCATCAGTGTCATAATATATGCTGCATATAGTATGAAGTCCATACTTATCCTGCTGCATATATTTGATTATTATCTTTTTAAAAGATTCTACTTGGTGTCTGTTCATTAAATACTTTTTTTCTTTTCTTTGAAATATATACTGAATATCTTTTTCCTTCATTTTTATCACCACCATTATCTAAGATTATATATAAGCACTGTGTAAAGGTCATGGTAGTGATATGATAATTTTGTGAAAAAGAAAAACAGCCTAAAAGGCTGTTTTTTAATTGTGTTTATCTTTTTTAAATTTATCTAATATATTTTTAAAGCTATCATTTTCTAATTTAATAATCTTATTATCCTTTGGTACTAGTCTTGGTACGAGAACTAGACCAATTCTTTCACTTCCCTTACGGCTAAGGTATATGTCCTTGAAATTACCCTTATAATCCTTAACCTTTATACTCACCTTGTTTAGGCTTTCCTTAATAGAAGAATAAAGAGCAGCCTCGCTGCTAATGTGATTTCCATTTATCTCTACAAGCTTATCTCCACTTTTAATTCCTGCTCTATAAGCCGGGGATTCTGGTGCAACCTCAAGAACCATAATACCTTCTTCATCACTGACATATTTAGGCTCTCTTTTTGTCTCCATCTCTCTTTGGATATAAAGCATAAGCTCATGACCTAAAGCAGAAAAGAGTATTGTTATAATCTCTCCCACAATTCCCAGCCTTGCCAGCTGAGCTACAGGAATAAGCAAAGCACCATAAACAATTATTCCTAATCCGGATTGAAGGGCTTTTCTGCTTTTATTATTAGTGAAGGTTACACTATTATATCCCAATACTCCATAAAATGGTATCATTGTCAGCACTGCTGTTTTTATTATATCTAAGGTTTCCTCCCGCCTAAATAAAGGCCACCAATTTGGTGTAGCAACATCAACAGTTCCTATAGATATCCCAGAAGTCTGAGCATATATAATAAATAAAGCTACAGGAAGAGCCCAATATCGCTTTAAGGCAAAGCCTCCTATTATTTTGTTGTTTTTGGAGGTAAATATGGGTATGGCACCCTTGTGTCCATCAAAGGTTACCAATATTCCTTCCACAACATGAAGTATGCCGATTAGGGAAAATAAAAACACTGTGTCTATGGTAAAAAATGCTTCCTTTCCGGTACTCTGAGCTATGAGTCTTGAAAATAGTGCAACAGCTGCTAAAAGAGCACCGGAATAGGCAAAACAGAAAAATCTCGGTTTGAAAATCATTAACAGTATTGATATGAGAAAGAGGAATTCAATACCTGAGTTTTCTGGAAACATTATTCCTAAATAAGAAAATAGTAGACTGACTAAAACTCCCGCAAATATCCCTATAACTATTTGGGACAAGGTTAGTTCCAAAGGAGAATTAACACTCTCACCTATTATCATTTTTTGCATAAGTGAGATTTTCTTGTTCTGTCTATAAAATATAAAACCTAAAATAATAAGCACAATAAGTAGTGAAGGGTCCACAATGGCATAGGCAACAGACCTTAATGTATATATTGTTACATTCATTTTTAGACTCCTCCTACTGAACCTTTTCTTTTATTACCTCCAGAGCCTTATTAAACTGAGGGTCTTTTGCCCTATCGTATATCTGTTCTCTAAGCTCGCTAGGGTAATCCACCTCTATATCCGGTGCTATACCTTTACCATGGATATTTTCCTCTAAAGGAGTATAATATTTTGATACTGTCACTTTAAGAGCTGTTCCATTTGACTTATCTTCCATAACAGACTGAACTATTCCCTTTCCAAAGGTGGTCTTACCAATAATAACACCGGCCTTATAGTCTCGGATTGCTCCGGAAACTATTTCTGAAGCACTGGCGGTATATTCATTAACTAACACCACTAAAGGCATACCCAGAGCTTCACCTCCTCTAGAATTCATCACTTCTTTTTGGGAATGTTTATCTATTGTTGACACAATAACTTTATCCTTTTCAATAAAGTGAGAAGCTATCTTTACACTAGAGTTCAAAAGTCCACCTGGATTGTCTCTAAGGTCTAAGATAAGACCTTTCATCCCTTTAGCTTTTAAATCCCTTAAAGTATTTTCAAAATCATCTGCAGTGTGTTCATCAAACATGCTTATTGATATATACCCAATATTATTGTCCAGCATCTCACCTTCTACAGTAATAAGCTGAATAGTATCTCTAACCACTGACACCTCAAAGTTACCCTTACTCTCTCTATATAAGGTGAGATTTACAGCTACTTTTTCATTACCCTTCATCATTGATACGGCCTTATCTATATCCTCTCCTGAAAGCTCAGTACCATTAACTGAAAGTATAACATCTCCTGGAAGAATACCTGCCTTATCTGCTGGAGAATTTTTAAAAGGAGCTATTACAGTAATTTTTTCATCCTTAACACCTACTTGAATTCCAAGACCGATATATTCTCCTTCGCTCTGCTGGCTGAAATCAGAATATTCCTGGGGGTTCATAAAAACAGTATAAGGATCTCCTAAAGCAGAGGTCATTCCTTTAATAGCCCCTTCTAGGAGAGCATTATCATCAATTGTTCCATCATACCATTTATACAGAGCCGCTCTTACCTCAAAGAGCTTTTTATAGTCCTCAACATTATCAACCTCTTCAAGACCCTCATAGCTTGCCCTTGCTCCAAAGCCTGTGGAAAGAGCCACCGCTGATCCAAGGTAAAAAAAGCCCGATGCCGTAATAAAAAAAAGAAGTATTCCAAGTATTATCCACTTACCTTTTCCGCCCTTTTTATTCAGGCTTCCCTGCGGTTCATACCCATTCATAATAAGACACCCTTTCTATAAGAATATATTAAGTTAAGCCGCTGCACCGTAGCTTCGGCTCAGCGGCTCATATACCTAATATATTACTAAACTTTTTAGATATTTTATATTCTTATCTATAAAGTATATGTGTATTCAAAAAATTATACAACCAAGAATTTTCTTAAAGAAATTATACTTCCTGCAGCACCAATCAATATACCTGATAAAATAAACTCCCAAACAATGGTAGAATAAACATAAGCCGGCTCAATAAGCTGAGTTATGAAGGTTGTAGAAGTAATGCTTATATAAATATACTTATAAGCAAAGAATAATATAAACGTAGATACTAAGGCACCTATTATACCAATAACTATACCCTCAATAACAAAAGGCCATCTAATGAACCAGTCAGTGGCACCAACGAACTTCATTATACCTACCTCTCTTCTTCTGGAGAAGACAGTAATTTTTATTGTATTAGCTATGAGGAATAAAGAAACTGCTATAAGTACAATAAATATAACAACTCCTACCCATTTTACAGTATTAGCTACTGCAGAAATCTTATCGATAATTTCCTGATCTCTCCTTACATCATCTACTCCATCAGCATTATTATACTTATCTGCTATAGTAGGTGCATAGCTAGGATCAGAAAGTCTAACAATAAAGGAATCCTGCATAGGGTTGTTTTGTTCATCATAACCATCTAGAAGATTTTCATTACCCTTTAGTGTTTCTTTAAAGTTTTCAAGAGCCTGAGCTTTAGTTTCAAAGGTGACCTCGCTTACTCCTTCCTCGACCTTAAGCTGGCTTTCAAGTGCTGCTTTTTGTTCCTCAGTCACATCTAAATCAAGAAAAACTTTAACTTCTACCTTTGATTGTACATCTTCTACTCCACGTCCAATATTTAAACCTGCCAATAAAAACACACCAAAAATAAACAGCGTAGCTGCCACTGTGGTCACTGAGGCAAGACTTATAGTTCTGTTTCTCCAAATACTTTTAAAAGCATCATTAATGAAATATCTTACAGTACTAAACCTCATATTCGTATTTCCCCCTTTTCTCATCCCTAACGATAGTCCCTTTTTCAATAGCTATAACTCTTTTTTTCATCATATCAACAATATCCTTTGCATGGGTAGCCATTAATATGGTAGTACCTGCCTTGTTAATATCATCTAAAAGAGCCATGATTTCTTTAGCAGTTTCAGGGTCAAGATTACCGGTAGGCTCATCGGCAATTAGCAGTGTAGGATTATTAACTATAGCCCTAGCTAATGATATTCTCTGCTGCTCACCGCCGGATAGCTCATGGGGAAAGACCTTATATTTATCAGATAAGCCTACTAGAGACAGCACAGTAGGAACCCTCTTTCGTATTTCTCTTGTGGAAGCCCCTACTACCCTCATTGCAAAGGCTACATTTTCATAAACGCTTAGATTTGGTATAAGCCTAAAATCCTGGAATACCATTCCTACCTTTCTTCTGTAATAAGGTATTTGATTCCTCTTTATTGTAGAAAGGTCTATTCCATTGTTGATAATATTACCTGATGTAGGTTCTACTTCTTTTAGAAGCATCTTGATGAAGGTAGATTTACCTGCACCACTTGGTCCTACAAGGAATACAAACTCTCCTCGCTCTATCTTTATACTAACATTTCTCAGAGCGTGGACGTTATTGTTATATATTTTACTTATGTTTTTGAATTCAATCATCCTGACAACCCCTTACTTAAATTCACATATATTTTTCACACAAAGATATTATAACATAAACCTATTGTCTGTAAAATTTCTAACTTGTCAGTATTATGATTAAAATATCTCATTTTGACTAAAAAATATCCATTATTTCCATCAAATTATAATTTTTTTGGGAAAAAGCACTTATAAAGGTTCAAATTTACATATTATTAATGTTTAATTCAATTATTGTTAATTAAATATTAACAATCAGGCAAGAGGTTTAAAGCCCTCCCCCAGCACATCATAGGCTTCACTGATAGTAATAAAGGCTCTTGGGTCTATCTCCTTAATATAAGTCTTTAGCTTTATGAATTCAGTCCTCCCTACAACGGCATAAATGAGGTTAGTATTGTTTTTAGTGTAGCCCCCTCGGCCTTGGAAAATTGTACAGCCTCTTTCTAAATTGTTTATTATGTATCCTAAAATCTCCTCCCATCTTTCACTGATTATGATAACTTCTTTGACAGAATTAAAACCATCAATAATACGATCTATGGCAAATCCATTCATCATAACTGATAATAAGGAGTATAGACCTATATCAATTCCAAAGGTTATAGCTCCTAAGAGGGTTACGATAAAATCTACTGAAAGAAGTGATTTTCCAATATCTATATCAAAGTACTTGTTTAATATTTTTGCTATTATATCTGTTCCTCCAGTAGAAGCATTAGCATTGAATACCAAAGCCATTCCCACTGAGGATATAAGGGTACCAAAGATAGCTGCTAGCATCAGCTCCTCTGTAACTGCTCTTGGATTAAAAAAATTCTCAATAATCCACATAATTGCTGATAAAGCAAAGGAGGCATATATGCTCTTACCTCCAAAACCTCCTCCTATGAAGATAAATGCTACCACAAAGAGCAAAAGATTCATAATAAAAACAAGTATTCCAGTTTCAATAAAAGGTATGTAATGATTTATTACAATGGCAAAGCCTGTCACCCCTCCTGCCGCAAGGTTATTTGGTATAAAGAAATACTCAACACTTAAAGCTACCAGTAGAATTCCAATAGTTATAAACCCATAATCTTTAATTTTTTTTACCATGGCTATACCTCCGCTTCATTATTTAAAGCTTTACATAGTACACCAAAGGTGGGAGCCTTATCTATTATAAATAAGACTCCAAGCTCCATTTTTACTTTGCTATAAAGATATTCTATCACAGGAATATATAAATTATCACCGACTAGTTAATATTATTAAAGCCTTCACCCATAACCTCATGTGCCTCATTAACAGTGACAAAGGCCTTAGGATCAATTGTTCTTATATATTTTTTAAGCCTTATAAGCTCTCCGGTACCTAAAACGCAATAAATAACCTTGGTATCTGATCCGGTGTAGCCACCTTCACCCTTTAATAAGGTGCAGCCTCTATCCATATCCTCTGTGATGTACTTTTTAATTTCCATTAACCTGGTGCTCATTATCATAACCTCTCTACAGGAATTAAGTCCCGAAATTACTCTATTTATCACTGTTCCAGTTAATACAACGGAAACCATAGAGTAAAGCCCTCTATTAAGACCAAAGGTTATAGCACCTGCAATTACAACTACTAAATCCACTAGCTGCATTGATAGGCCCATATTTAATCCAAAAAACTTATTAATTATTTTTGCTACAATATCTGTTCCTCCACTGGAGGCATTCTGAGAAAATATCACTGCTAGGCCTGCTCCTAAAATTGAAGCTCCATAAAGAGTTGCAAGCATTAAATCCTCTGTTAAGGGAAAAGGATTTAAAAATTCTTCTATAAACCACATAGTCACGGATAATCCAAAAGCTCCATAAAGAGTTTTTGCACCAAAGGCACTTCCTAAAAATATAAACCCAACAATAAATAGCAAAAGATTTAAAATTATCATATTAATACCTGTAGAAAGAACTGGTATGTAGTGATTTATAACCAAAGATATTCCAGTTACTCCTCCTGAGGCTAAATCATTAGGAAGAAAAAAGTATTCTGCTGAAAAGGCTATAAGTATAAAGCCTAAGGTAATAAAAAAATATTCCTTAATAGTATTCTTCATTTGTATACCTCTCTTATGTTTAATTTAAGAATAATCAAGAAAAAAATCGCCGAAGCGATTTTAGTATAACCCAATACTGATTAGCAATGCTTTATCTACCTTTTCCATATCATTATCTGTCATATGGCCGATTTTTTCCTTAAGTCGTTTCTTATCTAAGGTTCTAACTTGTTCTAAAAGCACCACAGAATCCTTATTAAGTCCATACTCCTCTGAGGAAATCTCCACATGCGTAGGTAGCTTTGCCTTATTAATTTGAGAGGTTATCGCTGCTACAATAACCGTAGGGCTGTATTTGTTACCTATATCATTTTGTATAATGATAACAGGTCTTATGCCACCCTGCTCTGAACCTATAACAGGACTCAGATCAGCATAAAATATATC
>JAEXZL010000074.1 GCA_023451395.1 Bacillota bacterium
TATATATTGAAAAAGGAGTTATTAAAGAAATTGGAATAGGACTTTCCAAGGACTGCAGAGTTTTAGAGGGGGATGGGCGAGTTATAATGCCCTCCTTTGTAGATACCCATGCACATTTTAGAGATCCTGGCTTTACTTATAAGGAGGATATAGAATCCGGAAGCAAAGCAGCGGTAAGAGGAGGCTATACAGGGGTAAATCTTATGGCAAATACAAAGCCTGTATGCAGTACCATGGAAACAGTAAATTATGTGCTGAAAAAAGGTAGAGAATGCGGCCTTGTGGATATTCATCAGTGTACATCCATTACCAATGACTTTGATGGGAGTAATTTGGATCATTTAGATAAGCTCACCAGGGAAGTAAGGCTCATTTCCGAGGATGGAAAAGATGTTATGGATGTAAAGGTCATGATGAAAGCCATGGAAAAGGCAAAGAAGAAGGATTTAACGGTGCTATGCCATTGTGAGGATCATCAATTGTCTGATGTGGATATGCGACTTGCGGAAAATATGATGACTTGGAGAAATATAACCCTGGCATCTTATACAGGCTGTAAGGTCCATCTTGCCCATGTAAGCACTAAGGAAGCTATAGATTACTCCATAGATGGAAAGCGCAGAGGAGGAAGAATAACTCTAGAGGTAACCCCTCATCATCTGGTATTAAATAGGGACATAAATGACTATAGAGTAAACCCTCCAATTAGAGAAGAAGAGGATAGGAGATATATAATAAAGGCTATTAAGGATGGCAATGTAGACTGTATTGGAACAGATCATGCTCCTCATACAAGGGAAGATAAGGAAAAGGGAGCACCTGGACTGGTAGGTCTTGAAACCGCCTTTTCTCTATGCTATACAGAGCTGGTTAAAAAGGGTGAAATAACGCTAGGCAGGCTATCAGAGCTAATATCAAAGAATCCATCGGAGATAGTTGGTTTTAGAAAGGGACAGATAGCTGTAGGCTACGATGGAGACTTTGTAATGGTAGATTTAGAGAAGGAATATACCATTGAAAAGAACAGCTTTTATTCAAAGGGGAAAAATACTCCCTTCCAAGGATATAAGGTTTTTGGGGAGATATTAATGACTATAAAGGGTGGTAAAATAGTATATTCTAAGGAGGGATTAGCCTAATGATAGCAGATAAATTATATGAGAGAGTGGGTCAAAGAGGACATGTTACCATTGGTATGGATACTGACATAACTTATATTCCTAAGGAGTTTTTAAATAAATATGATAATCTAGAGGATGCTCTAGTAGCCTTCAATGAGAAAATAATTGACGCTACAGAGGATATAGCAGCCTGCTTTAAAGTTCAGATAGCTTATTATGAAGCCCTAGGTCTTCAGGGTATGAGAGCTTATAAAAGAACACTAGATTTTATAAGAAAAAGAGATGGAATTATCATAGGAGATATTAAAAGAGGGGATATATCAAAAACTGCTGAGATGTATGCCAAGGCTCATTTTCAAGGAGATTTTGAATGTGATTTTATAACCTTAAATCCCTATATGGGCTTGGATACCTTAGAACCCTTTATACCATACTTCAAAAATAAGAATAAGGGAGCCTTCGTTTTGGTTAGGACCTCAAACCCAGGTGCAAAGGATATACAGTATATTGAGAGCACTGATGGCAAAAGGGTTTATGAGCTTACAGGAGAAAGACTAAAGGTGCTTAATGAAAAACTTTTAGGAACTAATGGATATGGACCTATAGGAGCAGTGGTAGGCTGCACACATATAGAAGAAGGAATGGAGCTTAGAAAAAAATTAGACAATATGTTCTTCCTGATACCAGGCTATGGAGCTCAGGGAGGTAAGGCTGAGGATGTAGCTTTATATCTGAGGAATGGAAATGGAGGAGTGGTTAATTCCTCTAGAAAAATACTCCTAGCTTATAAGGAATGCCAGGATAATGTAAGCTTTGAAGAGGCTGCAAGAATGGAAGCTGTGAGGATGAGGGAAGATATAAGAAGGTACATTTAAATGAAAGATAAGGGGGAATAAAATTGCAGAGGCTGGAGTACGAAAGTTCTAAGGTAGTAGAAAATGTTGAAATTTTTAAGGGTGTATATCGTATTGGAATTGAAGGGAGCTTTAAGGCTTCACCAGGGCAATTTTTTATGCTGAGAGCCTGGGATAGAGAGCCAGTGCTTTCAAGACCTATAAGTCTTCATGATGTAGAGGGGAATAAATACTATTTTATATATCAAGTGGTAGGAAGGGGTACAGAGCTCTTTAAAAATCTTGCAGTAGGAGATGAACTTAAGATAATGGGACCCTTAGGTAATGGCTTTCCTGCAGAAGAGTTAAAGGGCAAAGTAGCTGTAGTAGCAGGAGGTATAGGTATAGCACCCTTTACCTATCTTTTAAAGGAGCTTGAAAAAAATAAAGCTGTTACTTCCGTAGACGTTTATGCTGGTTTTAGAACAGAAGCTTATGGATTATCAAAAATAGTGGATATAGCGGACAATATATATATTACTACAGAGGATGGAAGCCTTGGCAAAAAAGGCTATGTTACAGATATATTAAAGGTAGAGAATTATAGCATGATTTTATGCTGCGGACCAGAAATAATGATGAATAAGGTTATAGATCTATGTAATACAAAGAGAGTTCCTCTTCTTGTATCAACGGAGAAAAGAATGGCCTGTGGGGTAGGGGCATGTCTTGGATGTACCTGTAAAACTAAAGAGGGTAATAAGAGAAGCTGTAAGGAAGGCCCGGTCTTTAAAGGAGAGGATATTATATATGCTTAAGGTGAATATATGTGGAATAGAGCTTAAAAACCCAGTAATCGCAGCAT
>JAEXZL010000146.1 GCA_023451395.1 Bacillota bacterium
CCCCAATACCGTCCAGGTTAAAAGCCCCACCCAATGTGGCCAAGCCCTGCTGGATAAGTCTGTGGTAAGAGAACCAGCAATGGAGCCTATGGTTATCCCTAAAGCATAATCAAAATAATTCAACTGACTTATCTGCTGTTTTCCAAGTACTCGTGCAAAAATTAATAGGGTAAAAAAACCAATAATACCTCTTACCATTACTACTAATCCTTCATTCATAACCATCACCTCATAATATTAATGCAGAAAACTACAAAGTATAGTATGCTAAAAATAGTAATTATTATTCATTTTGTAAAAGGTTAGTTTTCTCTGGTAATTATTTACATATTGTGTTATAATTATTTATATCTGTATAAAGGAAGGGTTTAAATTGCATAACTATCTCACTGAAGAGGCTATAAATATTTTGAAAGATGAAATACAGAATAGAAAGTCTGTAATTCGTAAAAAAATAAATGAGGACTTAAAAGAAGCTAGAGCTCATGGAGATTTAAGCGAGAACTTTGAATATAAGGCAGCAAAAAGAGACAGAGCTCAAAATGAAGGAAGAATTAGATATTTAGAAAGAATGATTAACACTTCTAAGCTTATAAAGGATGATACAGCCTCTGATGAAGTGGGCTTAGGAAAGACTGTAACAATTAAGTTCTTAGAAGATGATGAAATTGAGGAATTTAAAATAGTAACTACTATTGAAAGTGATCCTCTTAAAAACTTAATAAGCATAGAATGTCCTTTAGGCAGAGCTATCTATAGGAAAAAGCTAGGTGATGAGCTTAAGGTAGACTCTCCAGAAGGAGAATATTGGATAAAGCTAGAAAAAATATCCTTCTAAATAGGAGCAAAAAGTACAAGAGCTGTTAATGATTTAATTGATAGTTTATTGTACTTGCACTCTTTTTAGTTAATGCCTTTCCTAATGAAAACAAAACCACAGTGAACAGCTTCCACTGCTCCCTGTGGTTATTTTATTACTAATTATTTTTTATTTCAGCCCAAATTCTATCGAATATAGTTATTTTATCCCCAACATCCTTTAAATACTCTCCTTTGTCTACAGCCTCATCCGGTGGATAAACAGCTTCATTACCCATTATTTCTTCATCAATAAGGTCGTAAGCTGCCTCGTTTGGATTGCCATAGGGAAAGCTTGCTGATATTTCTGCTGATATTTCAGGCTGCATTATAAAATCTATAAAGAGCTCAGCAGCCTCTACATTTTTTGCATTCTTCGGAATTACAAAGTTATCTACCTGAAGGAATAATCCTTCTTCAGGAATTACATATTTTATATTAGGATTTTCTCTTAGAGCAAGAGCTCCCTCTGCTCCCCAGGCAAAGATAGCCTTAGCTTCTCCATTTATTAAGCTTGTCTTAGGGCTATCACTATCATAGGCCTTAATATTAGGCTTAAGCTTCATAAGCTCCTGTTGAGCCTTAGCTAAGGCCTCCGGAGATGTTTCATTAATTGAATAGCCAAGCTTCTTAAGAGTAATTCCTATAATAGCTCTCTGATCATTTAAAACCACAAGAGAATCCTTAAGCTCATCCTTCCAAAGATCCTTGTAGCTTGTGATGGTTCCTTCCGGTATCTTTGAAGAATCATAAGCAATAATACCTGCCAGCCACATATAAGGAAGACTATATTTATTTTCCTCATCAAAGGGAAGTCCCATAAACTTATCACTAAGATTAGCTAAATTAGTAAAGTTGTCTTTATTTATTTCCTGTATAAGCTCTTGCTTTTTTAAGACCTCAACCATAAAGTCACTAGCAACAGCTATATCGTAATTTCCTCCGCCAGCCATAAGCTTCGCAAGCATTTCTTCATTGGAGGAAAAAGTTGAATAATTTACCTTTATATTATAGGTTTCTTCAAACTTTTCAATAACTGATTCCGGTAAATATTCAGACCAGTTAAATACATTAAGCTCTGCCTTAGGTGCACTGCTTCCTGAAGAGATTTTAACTAAGCTATAGCCCATTATGGATATTGCCACCATTATTGCTATGAGGATGCTTCCAGTCCTTCTTATATTAAGATTTACCTTTTTAAAGGCCAGTGATAAGCCTAAAACTACAAAAGTTATAAGTATAATTATTGTAGACAAGGCATTTATCTCTGGAGTAACTCCAAATTTCACCATGGAAAATACCTTTAGAGGCAAAGTAGTACTACCTGCACCTGCTACGAAGAAGCTTATTACCACATCATCTAAAGATAAGGTAAAGGCCATTAAAGCACCAGCCACAACCCCTGGCATTATTACTGGAAGAGTTACATTCATAAAGGTCTTTAAAGGTGTAGCTCCCAAATCCATAGCGGCTTCCTCTAAAGAGCTATTAAAGCCATCTAACCTTGTTTTCACCACAGAAATAACATAGGCAACACTGAAGGTAACATGGGCAATAATAAGGGTAAGTAGTCCTGTATCTATTTTCATCATAGAAAAGAAGACTAAAAGGGAAATACCCATTACTATCTCTGGAATAACCAGAGGAAGATTTAAAGCAGAGTCGATTAAATTCTTGCCTTTAAATTTATATCTGTAAAGCCCCAATGCTGCAGCAGTGCCTAATATGGTAGATATAAGAGTACTGCTTATTGCCACTATAAAGGAATTCTTCACTGCTTCCATAAGACCAGCGTTATTAAAGAGACTTTGATACCACTTAAAGGTAAAGCCATTCCAAACAACATTCAATTTAGAATCATTGAAAGAAAATGCAATAAGTACCATGATAGGTATATAAAGAAGCAAAAATATTAAAAAAACATATAGGGCCTTTAAATATTTAGTACTTTTTTTACTCATAATTTAAAACAACCCACCTTTCTTTGTATCTCCACCAAACCTTGTATAGTAGAAGATTACCACCACCATTATAGCCATAAGAACTATGGAAATAGCAGCTCCGAAAGGCCAGTCTCTTGCAGTTAGGAACTGATTTTGAATCACATTGCTCATTAGCATTACCTTACTTCCGCCCATAAGGTCTGATATGAAGAAAAGACCTAGGGTAGGTACCAGTACCAGTAAAGAACCAGATAAAATTCCTGACTTAGTAAGGGGAAGAGTTATATTTAGGAACTTTCTCACTGGAGTTGCACCTAAATCATCTGCTGCTTCTAAAAGCCTTAAGTCAAGCTTTTCAATGGAAGCATAAAGAGGTAATACCATAAAAGGAAACATCATATAAACCATTCCTAAGATAACGGCAAAATTATTATACATAAGCTTTAGAGGCTCCTGTATAAGTCCAATATTAATTAAAAGGGTATTTATAATCCCTTCTGTTCTTAATAAAATAATCATTGCATAGGTCCTTACTAAGGAATTTGTCCAAAAGGGCAGCATAATAAGTAGTAACAGCACCGGCTTAATCTTTTTATTTGTCTTAGCTATAAAAAAGGCAAAGGGATATCCTAATACCAAGCAAATAACTGTAGTGAACAAACTTATAAGTAAAGATTTGAAGAAGATTGTAATGTATAACTTATCAAAAAGCCTTCCATAATTGGATAGCGTAAAATCAAAAACTAGATTTCCTGTTTCTCCTCTGCTTAAAAAGCTTACAATAACTATAAGCAATAAAGGTACTACAAAGAAGGCAAGCATCCATAGAGATATTGGCAATATTGTAGCTATTACACCATTCTTATTAGAAGGTCTCCTTCTTTCATTTTTCCCTTGAGAACTATTTTGCATCTTCGTCGCCCCCCTATGCTCTGATAACAACGGTTTTATCCGCGCTCCAGGTAGCAAAAATTTCTTCCTCTGAAGAACTTTCTAGGGCAAAGCTTTCACCTATAGGCTCATTAATCAGTATTTCCTTACCATTTTTAAGCACTGCAACATTTTTAATTACAGCTCCATTATATATTCTTTCCTTAAGCCTGCAGGGAAGCCAAACATCCCCTTCCTCCGGAGCATATTTTAGCTTAATTCTCTCAGGTCTTATGGAAACTATAAATTTATCCCCCATAAGATATTCATGATTGGGGATTCTTATTATATCACTTTCCTGCTCCAGGTGAAGCAGCACTTCATTTTCTTTAAGCTTTATAACCTCTCCCTCTAAAATATTCGTCTCTCCTAAAAAGTCTGCCACAAATCTAGTGGTAGGTCTTTCATAAAGCTCCTCTGGAGTACCAATCTGCTCAATAACACCTTGATTCATAACCACTATTCTATCAGACATGGTTATAGCTTCTTCTTGGTCATGGGTTACAAAGACAAAGGTTATGCCAAGCTGTTTCTGAAGATGCTTAAGCTCTAATTGCATCTGTTTACGAAGTTTTAAATCAAGAGCTCCTAAGGGCTCATCCAGTAATAAAACCTTTGGCTCATTTATAAGAGCCCTAGCTATAGCAACGCGCTGCATCTGTCCGCCGCTAAGCTGTGAAGGCATTCTATTTTCATAGCCTTCAAGTCTGACAATTCTCAGCATTTCTCTAACTTTACTATCTATCTCCTCATTTGCTACCTTTTTCATTTTAAGGCCAAAAGCCACATTGTCAAAGATATTCATATGAGGGAACAATGCGTAATTTTGAAACACAGTATTAACTGTTCTTTTAAAAGGGGGAGTATCTGTTACATTATCATTGTCAATTATGATATCTCCCTCTGTAGGACTTTCAAAACCAGCTATCATTCTTAGGGTTGTTGTCTTTCCGCAGCCGCTTGGACCTAATAAAGTCAAAAACTCTCCTTTTTTAATCTCCAGGTCCAGGTTCTTT
>JAEXZL010000156.1 GCA_023451395.1 Bacillota bacterium
TGCTTCCACTATTACTAGGTACATCTATTACTTTAGAGTTATAATTATTCTGCTGCGATTCTATAGTATCAGAACTGCAAGCTGGAGGTTTTGATTTCAGCATTGTCTTCTCAGCTAAGCTTGTAACCCCCCCAACAGCCACTCTAATTAATATATTTGTCCCAATCTCTTTACCACTTTTTTTAGCTCTAAAGTCCTCAATAGTATCTAAAACATCATCAAAATGTTTATCAACAACATTATATAGTTGCGGTCCCTTGCTAAAAAGTGCTCCGATAATACCTGATATCACCGCTGGGGCTGATGCTACCATTGAACCGGTAAAATAAGCAGCTGTTACTGATCCAATTCCTAAACCTGCTGCTCCGCCTATAACTGCTCCCGTTACAACACTTTTAACGCTTACCTTACCTGTTTTCTTATAAGAGGTGTACGCTCCAACTCCTGCTCCAATGGCTGCTCCTATAAGTCCTGTGATTGCTAAAAACGCTATATTTCCACTTTTGTCATTATAAATAAGAGGATTGTTCAATACATAAATATATCTTTTTAGTGTCAGTGGATCTTGAATTTCACCTAAACAACTATCCCTACTTAGGAACCTTCCTGTTTCCGGATCATAGTATCTTGCTCTTAAGTACTGAAATCCGCTCATTCTGTTGTGATCTTCTCCATTGTAGCCATAGAAGTTTTCATAGATATATTAAATTTTGAGGTTTATTTTTTTCTTATTGGTATATTCGTACATATATCATAACTCTTTAAAAAAGATATTATAAAGACATAGTTATCACCTATCTTTACATTAAAAAGAGCCAATGCTTTCTCATTAGAAACATTGACTCTTATCATTATTACAATAATATATTTAGTTACAGTCTACTGCATTATAGTAATTATGTAATCAAAGTTCACCAAGCAATATACTATTTTTCGCAAAAATATTTTTGCAATGAACCATCCTTTTTATTGTTCCTAAAAACAATATATCTTCTCCAAAATTGAACATAGGCCCCAGAATGTTTCTTGTATCTAAAGCATCATCACTAGAGGAATGGGTAGCTTCCATCCATGACCAGAATGCAGCTTACTCTATGGTTGTATTTCGTATAGCGATACAGTGCTGTTTTCCCGTTATCATGGTACTGGCAGATATAAAGTAATAACCCAAAAATCGGAGGTAATTTCCAAGATTTTAACCCCTGGAATTACCTCCAATTGTGTGTTTTTACTCAAATATCAAAGACAATTATTTCCCCCTTATATCCCCTAGTGAGTGCCAAAGTAACATGGAGGTTTGAGAATCGTCAAGATAAATACTACATGCACATTACAAATTATTAGCAATTAATCTCCTATAGATACCAATCCAACATTTTTACCTAAAGCACTTTGTGATAACTCCATCAAGTTATGCAACATTTTTCTCGCTTCGTATTCTTTCTCATAGTTCTTTAATAACGATGACCCTAAAATATAATTGCAGATTTTAATTATTTCTGGTAAATCATATTTAGAAACTTCAACATCGCTATATGGATCAATTTCATACAATTTGTTCATACTAAATGAATTCTGTTCACTCAACTTGTAAATAAATTCAATTAACTCATCACTAAATTCCACATTAGTATCCTCTACATTAACTTCATTTATTGAACTGCCTATATAAAAATTCATAATGGTTACCTCCTATTTCTTTGGAAATGCAGTAATTACATTGCCTGCTTCATCAATGACTACCTTCAATGTATATAAAAGTTGCCCTTTACTATTAGTTCCTATTGGGTTTGCAAAATTCTGTTGAAAAATATATCCTTCTCTCCCAGCAGTATTTGGTCCTACAATAAAATCGTCACCTTTCAATGCGCTATCAATACCATCTTTAATGTTAAAACCCGCATTGAAATGAGATTTATTTCCATAAGTAGAATTAGGTCCATGTCTATCTAATATATGATAATTAAATGTATCATCACTTAAAGTATAATTATCTGCTGTATCAAATACCTCTTGTAATTTACTTCCTGTACCACCCTCTACTTTCCCACCATTCGATGAATTAGGATTCCTCGGTCCCTCTTCCTTCTGCACTGTTGCATTATTATTTGTCTTAAAAGGGCTTAATGCACTAGAACCAGCTCCTGCTCCAACAGTAGCCATTGTAAAAGCTAAATAGTAGTCATCATCACTTATTCCTACCTTATTTGCAAGGTCTTTAACCGGATTTACTCCAAGCACACCATCGGACATCTCAGATACTCCCATTACAGCTGCTGTTGTGCCTAATACAGCCGTTCCTACTGCTGTCACTCCTATTGATAATGCTCCTGCTCCTAATGCTGGTAGTATAAGTGGTGCTGCCACAATAACAGCTCCTATTCCTATCCAACTGCTATTGCTCCTGTTGCTACCTTTAATACATTGTCGCTATACTTTAATACCTGATTTCCTATATACGCTGCACTTTCACAGGCTGCTTTTCTAATTTCCTCTGCTTTAGCAACAGCAGCAGCAACTCTCTTTGATGTTTTAGTGTTGCTTACTACATTATTAAACTTTTGCTTATTTTCAGGGGCTGGATTCTTACTATAGCTCATATATTCTTTTGAGACTTCTATAGCATCATTCTTAAAATCATTAAAGGTTTCAGCTGCACCAGTTATTTTATTTTTTTACCCAACTTGCTGTATTAACTACAACATTTTTTGCACCTTCTACTATATTTTTAGCTGCTGTAGCAATAGCCTTTATTGGATCCCAGCGGTGTCCACTTGGGTCACTATACATTAATGGATTGTTTCCTGCATAAGCATACCTATTTAATGTCAGTGGATCTTGAATTTCACCTAAATAACTATCCCTACTTAGGAACCTTCCTGTTTCTGGATCATAATATCTTGCTCTTAAGTACTGAAGCCCGCTTATCCTGTTGTGGTCTTCTCCATTGTAGCCATAGAAGTTTTTATTGGATATATCATTCTTGAGGTTTATTTTTCTTATAGGTATATTCGTGCATATATCATAACTCTTTAAAGAAGATATTATAAAGACATAGTTATCACCTGTTCTTTGCTTGAAAAAGAGTCAATGCTCCCTCATTAGAAACATTGACTCTTATAATTGTTATAATATATATTTAGTTTTTCTTTTTGTACAGTCACTACATTATTAACATTATGCAGGCAGATGTATACCTAATTAGTCAACAAGTCTGTTCAAAATTCACAATTATATAATCCCATAGCATAGATATATAAATCTGTAGACAGACTAGAACTAAAATGCAGCAAGCTTGATATATTGAACTTATTTTTAGTCTAAGCTTATATATATCATGCAAGTACTCAACATCTGGATTATTCAATCTTTCCTTAATATCTCCATTTACATAGTATAGCTCAAGTTCCCCCTTGTTTTCTACCTCTTCTATCGAACGAACTCCGTCTATTACTGAAAAAAATCCAAACATACAAGAGTCTGCTGTCATATCAACAACTCTTTGTAGCATTATTTTATTGTTATCATTCAAGGCACTATACCAATTAGATAGTGCAACTAGCTCTTCTGCCAGTTTTCCACCCGGAGGCGAAAACACCAAACTATCAACAAATCCTTTGCTTGAATTATTTTCTTTTATAGTATCACATATTTTTTTATTAATCACATGTGAAATAGCCACCCAATGATTAAAAGACCACTGGTGGCTATTTCTACCCTTAGTTACTCTTTCGGTTTATAAATACCTGCTATCTGCATATCTTCATAGTAGGTAAATTGTTCTTCTTTATCCTTAGCTTTGATTACACGCAAAGCGTATAAGCCTGCATTGTCGGGATCTATCGTGTCCTTAGTATAATCGATTATAAAAAACATATATTTATCTTTATCTGTCACAACGGTATACCAAGACACAAGCATTATAGATTCTTTCCCATGACTTTTCGATCCTTCATAAGTAAAATCATCTCTTTTCCAAGAGTCTACACTACCTTCAAAAAATCCAAACAAATACTCTACACCACCGTTGAAATCATCAGCTTCATTCAGCGCCTGTTTTGAAAACATTGCTTTAAAAGCATCTCTATCTCCTTTCTCAATAGTTTCAAGTAATTGCTCCATTCTAGCATCTGCTTTCTTATCGCTATTATCATAAATTATCATTCTACCTCCTCCCATTGAACATGAACTTAATAACAAAATACTTATAAGAAGCACAGGTATTATATAACTTTTACTCATGATTACCCCCTTAAAATTTAATTGTAACTGTATAATTTTTTTTATCGAATGTTAATCGATTAGTTTGACCATACTTTTGCTTATAAAATGCATCAAACATTCCTTTGTTCCCTGAAAAATTAACAGTAAATGTAGCCATTAAGTCTTTTGGATTAACATCTTGCTTGTAAGGATCCCACGCTGTTATCCACCACTGAGGCTCTGACGGGTTATAGGAAGATATTAGGTTACCTTTATTATCAGTCAACGTTAATGTCATTGGCAATGCAATGTTCGTATCGACTAGCCAATGGTCCGTTTGGTTTCCCAAAACTGATAATCTTTTATATAAACCCAACTCCGCTCCAGCTCCCAAATTCAAATAGTCTCCTTTCCATGCCCAGAATCTATAATCTTGATCTTCATATGTAAAATCGAAAGGCTGTGTTTTCATATCTGTACCGTAATCAAAAACCATATCGTAAAGCGAATTATATCCGCCATATTGCTGTAAAGCACCTTGTCGTGCATGGTAAACGCCTTTACTATCCTGAATAAATCCTGCTGCATTAAACAGATCCTTAAACCAACCGTTCTGAGTTGCATAAACCGCGGCTGGATTTGCAATTATAAATTCTGCAGTGGCTCTTGTCACATCTTTAGGTTTAGCACTAGATAAATCTATTATATTGTCGCTGTACCTTGATACCTGATTTTTTATATCCCCAAAACTTTCACAGAATGCCTTCTTAACTTCCTGTGCTTTTGCAACAGCTTTCTGCACTGTTTTATTTCTGCTTATGGCACTATTAAATTTTTTCTTGTTTTCAGGGGTTGGATTCTTAGCATAGCTCATAAATTCTTTTGAGACTTCTATAGCATCATCCTTAAAATCATTAATGGCTTGGCCTGCACCAGTTACTTTATTTTTTACCCACCTTGCTGCATTAACTACAACATTTTTTGCACCTTCTACTATATTTTT
>JAEXZL010000058.1 GCA_023451395.1 Bacillota bacterium
CAGCCTGCTAACCATGTGCAAAAATAATTGTAACTAAACATATCTATACATCTATGCTACTATTCTTCAATTTCTATGCTTATTCCATTAATCCAGATGGAGAATACACAAAAAAATTTACACTACCGATTAAGGGTTTCATTTTTTGTTTTTCCATCAATTACAGCTTGTGTCATTAGTATAAGATTTTTTGCACCGTCTTTTGAGAAGCCTGCTTCCATTAATGTACTTTCCCATTTTTCAGGTAACACTTGCTGTACTGCAACCTCTCTACCTAGTACATCTCCAAATATTTTGGCTATATCTAAAGAACTATAAAGCTTTGGGCCAGCTATCTCATAAATTCGTTCTTGCCTTCTATTACAAATCATTACTTCTGACAAAAATTCAGCAACATCTGGCGGAGCAATCATAGATACCTGCATTTCAGGGGGAAAAAAGGTTGGTAGAATTCCATAGTTCTTAACTAAATCCAAATAGCCAAGCCAATTGCTGAAATAATAAGCTGGCCTAACATAAATTTGTTCAATGTTAGTGTGGGAGAATGCATGTTCCAACATATATGAAGCCTCTAAATTACCTGTTCCTGATTCATTTTGTGCTCCACCAGATGATAGTCCCACAATTTTGCTAGCCCCAGATGATAAAATAGCCTCTCTATAATTGTTTAAGAGCATTTTAGTTTCCTTTAAAAAATTATCGCATCTAGGATTTTCAGGTGTTAATAAAAAAATTGACCTTCCTCCGTAAAAGGCTTTTTTTAAGGATTCTAGCTCTGAATAATCTGCAATAATAACCTCAACACCTTTATTTTTTAGTTCCTGTGCTTTCAAATTATTACGGATAACTACTCTTACTGGTTGGCCTTTATTTAAAAGATTATCAACCAGCATTGAACCTATCTGTCCTGTTGCACCTAATACAATATTCATATTATTTTCTTCTCCTTTACTAGCTATTTAAAATTCATATTAAGCTTTTCTTCTTGGATATAGTTGAATTCTATCATATAACCTTGACAACAGTATGTCATAGTTATATTATGAGATAAATTTGTAAAGGAATGATGAGATTGAAGATAGACAGGCTGATATCCATTATTATGATATTGCTTCAACGTAAAAAAATTAGTGCTACTAAGCTTGCTGAGATGTTTGAAGTAAGTGCCAGAACTATATATAGAGACATAGAAACAATAAACACAGCTGGTATACCAATAATTACTTATCCTGGGGTTAATGGTGGTATTGGCATTATGGAGGAATATAAGATTGACAAGAAGCTATTTACCACTTCAGATATCTCTGCACTTTTAATGAGCCTAGGAAGTATTTCAAGGGCAATAACAAATGACGAAATTATTAGTACCATTGCAAAGGTAAAAGGCTTAGTTCCAGATGAACAAATTAGGGACATTGAATTAAAATCAAACCAAATTACTATAGATATTACACCATGGATTGGAAATAAGAAGCTGCAGCCTAAACTTGAAAAAATTAAAAAGGCACTGGATGAGAAAAAAATTCTATCCTTTGAATATTCAAATAGTGATGGTAAAAAAAGCAACAGGAAAATTGAGCCTTACCGATTAGTTTTGAAGGAATCAAATTGGTATTTATATGGCTACTGCACTTTTAGACAGGAATTCCGTATTTTTAAGCTATCTCATATTTCATGCTTAGAAGTTCGAAATGAAAATTTTATTCCAAGGGATTTCAATACTAAACTACTGGATGGCTGGGATAATTTAGAGAAAAAAATTAGTATAATAAAGCTATTAGTGAGTGAATCCCTAAGAGATAGAATATCAGATTACTGCGGAGAAGATAGTATTAACCCTTATGGGGAAAATAAGTTAATCGTAAACTTTCCATTTGAAGAAAATGAATTTGGATATAATCTGTTGATTAGTTTTGGAGACAAATGTGAATGTCTGGAGCCTGTACATGTAAGAGAGGAGATAATTCGTAGAGCTGAAAATCTGTTAAAAGTTTATAATTGTTGAAAACTTATTCAAAAACTATAATATCCTACAGCTTACTTTCCAATAAAAGGGGTGAGAGAATTATTAATAAATTATTTGCTAATCTTGGTAAAGCTCACACCATAACAGCAGGTCGTCGTCATACTATCGGTCTTAAATCTGACGGAACAGTGGTTGCTGTTGGTGATAATAAATATAGACAATGTGATGTAAGTGATTGGTATGATATTGTAGATGTGGCAGCAGCTAATGTTCATATGGCAACGAACACCGGTAATTCTCATTCAATAGGACTTAAATCCAATGGTACTGTGGTGAGTGCAGGGTGGAATAACCATGGCCAACGTAATGTAGGTGAATGGAGCGACATTGTAGCCGTTGCTACTGGTTGGTGTCGTACTATTGGTCTTAAAATAAATGGTACAGTGGTTGCTATAGGCAGAAATAATGAAGGCGAATGTAATGTAAGCAGCTGGAGCAATATTGTGGCGATTTCTGCCGGTGACTGGCATACTATCGGTCTTAAATCTGACGGTAGGGTGATGGCTGTAGGTAATAATCGGTATAGCCAATGCGATATAAGTGGATGGGCCGATATTGTGTCAATTGCGGGAGGCTATCTTCATACCATAGGTCTTAAATCTGATGGTACAGTGACAGCTGTAGGCAATAATCGTCATGGTCAATGTGATGTAGGTAGTTGGAGTGATATTGTGGCAGTTGCAGTAGGCAGTAGCCATACCATAGGCCTTAAATCCGATGGAAGGGTGGTTGCTGTAGGTTGGAATGATTATGGTCAATGTGATGTAAGTGGCTGGAGAGATATTGTGGCAATTGCTGCTGGTAGTAGTCATACCCTAGGTCTTAAATCAGACGGAAGGGTAGTTGCTATTGGGGATAATGAATATGGTCAATGCCAAGTAAGCGACTGGTGTGACCTTCAACTTCCTCTATTTAGTTATTAATATAAAAAACCACACATTATATTATGGATATGCTTAGTAGCACTACAAACTTCAATTTGTAAAGTTACTAAGCATATTTTATATTCCGAATTCCATAAAAAAAGCTTAAGGAATAACTTAAGCTTTTCTTTAGACTTTTTTTATTGCTTCTTTAATCCTATGTATCATAATGATGACATCAATTAAATTCAATGAGGTAATTTTTTATGGAAAAATATTATTTGTATATAGTTCTTACAAGAACAAATACTGTGATGTCTAATATGATCCGCATTTTTAAAAATGATGAGTATACTCATGCGGCTATATCTTTAGATAAAGAACTTAATCATATGTACAGTTTTGGAAGAAGGAATACATACAATCCCTTTATCGGGAGGTTTAGAAAAGAGGAGATTAACGAAGGTGTATACAAGCTCTGTAATATCTTACCAGGAGCAATAATTGAGGTTGAGGTCTCCAAGGAGCAGTATGAAAAGGCAAAAGTAACATTAGCACATTTCATTTCTAATAGCCATCTTTATAAATATAACTATAAAGGGCTTATGCATAGCTTGTTAAACAAGCCAGTATGTAGCAATTATAGATTTTTGTGTTCAGAATTTGTATATCACATCCTAAAGGAAAGTGGTATTGCAGATCTAAAGATATCAAGAAATCTGGTTAGACCTCAAAGCTTGCTGAAGATAGAAGGTAGAATCATTTATAAAGGTAATCTCAAAGAAATAAAATTACCACAGAATAATTCATATACAAAAGAAATAAGAAGAAGGAGTTTTATGGAAAAGTCGATCAGTATTTTCCATGAGGAAACTTATTCCATACAAGAAAAGGCAAATTGATTATATATTACTATTTTTCTTCTGTTTAGTGGATAATGCTATCGGTTTCGTAGCAGAACTTAATAGGATAAGTTTAAGAAGTTATGCTATAATACTGCTTACAAAGTTCTGGGAAATACTGGCTAATGTTGTTAAAGCAGCTTAATATATTAATTTAGGCAGGTGTTAAGAGCAAATGAATAATAGAATTTCAATATTGGTTATAGAAGATGATAGTGACATAAGTAATATGATTTGTGATTTACTAGAACAGAATGGATACAACACAAAATCGGCACATTCAGGTACTGAAGCTTTAATAGTTTTTGATAAAAAAATAGATTTGGTGCTTCTTGACCTTATGCTCCCAGGACTTAAGGGAGAAATGGTATTGCAAGAGATCAGAAAACACAGCAATATTCCAGTTATATGTCTTTCAGCAAAGAGTGATAAGGCCTCAACAATCAACCTCCTAAAGTCCGGTGCTGACGATTATATAGTAAAGCCCTTTAATAATGATGAGCTCCTTGCAAGAATTGAAGCACAGCTTAGAAGGTATAATCCAGCTTCAAGCCTTCCCAGTGAAAATAATAAATTATCTTACAAGGATATATCAATAGATAAAGAAACCTATTCAGTGCAGGTTGGTGATACCACTGTAAGCCTTACTAAGCGGGAATTTTTAATACTGGAACTATTGATGAAGTATCCTAAAAAGGTATTTACCAAATCAAATCTTTACGAGCATGTATGGAATGATGAGTTTTTTGGAGATGAGAATACTATAAACGTTCACATTAGTAATATTCGCTCAAAGCTTGCAAAGGAAAATCCATCGGAGGAATATATACAGACCGTATGGGGTATAGGCTTTAAGATGAGTGAATAAACTTTAGACATTCTTAATACTTATTTTATTGATTCTTAAATCCTGTGACTCATAATAAGCACATAAGCTAATGAGGGGAGTGCTACGGTGGATAAATATATTTTACAAACATTTGGAATTACAAAACAATATGGAAAAAATACTGCAGTTAACAATGTAAACATGAAGATTAAGAAGGGTGATATATATGGTTTTATTGGGAGAAACGGTGCTGGTAAAACAACAATGCTTAGAATGATTACAGGACTTGTAGAACCAACAAAGGGCGAAATAGAACTGTTTTCTGAAAATGGAGGGGAAAGTACCAAAAGAGGATTGCCTAGAATAGGTAGCATTATTGAACATCCTGCCTTATATACTGATTTTACTGCCTATGAGAATATGGAGCTTCGGGGAAAGCTACTGGGACTACCTGATAAAAAGATTATAAATAGCATATTGGAAATTGTAGAGTTATCAGATGTAGGAAAGAAAAAGGTTAAGAACTTTTCCTTAGGGATGAGG